>CBRG010000227.1 GCA_000470535.1 Streptomyces sp. AW19M42 | reverse complement strand
CCCCTCGCAGGGGCGCGCCGATCCGTACCCGCAGGGCATGCGGATCCGGCGCGAGGTGCTCGGGGACGCCCATGTGGACGGGGTCACGGCCGCCTCCGACGGATTCACGGACGACTTCCAGGAGCTCGTCACCCGATACGCCTGGGGCGAGGTATGGGGCCGAGAAGGGCTGGACCGGCGTACGCGCAGCACCGTCACACTCACGGCGCTGGTCGCCTCCGGGCACCTGGAGAGCCTGGCCGCACACGTCAGCGCGGCGCTGCGCAACGGCCTCACCCCGGTCGAGATCCGGGAGGTCCTGCTGCAGACGGCCGTCTACTGCGGCATTCCGGCCGCGAGTGCCGCCTTCACGATCGCGCAGTCGGTGATTCAGGCCGAAACGACACCACCCGCGTAGCAGGATGGGCCCATGAACGCTGTGAACCCCGAGCCGTTCGCGCTCACGCTGACCAAGAAGTCCCACTCCTGCATCCGTCTGGAGAAGGCCGGGCGCACGCTCGTCATCGACCCGGGCGGCTTCTCCGAGCAGGATGCCGCGATCGGCGCCGAGGCCGTCCTGGTGACGCACGAGCACCCGGACCACTTCAACGAGGAGCGGCTGCGGGCCGGTCTGGAGGCCAACCCCGCCGCCGAGATCTGGACCCTGCGCAGCGTGGCGGACCAGCTCGGCGCGGCGTTCCCCGGGCGTGTGCACACCGTCGGGCACGGCGACACCTTCACCGCCGCCGGGTTCGACGTCCAGGTGCACGGCGAACTCCATGCGGTGATCCACCCGGACATCCCGCGGATCACCAACATCGGCTTCCTGGTGGACGACTCGCTCTTCCACCCCGGTGACGCGCTCACGGTCCCCGAGCGGCCGGTCGACACGCTGATGCTTCCGGTGATGGCTCCGTGGAACAAGATCTCCGAGGTCATCGACTACGTCCGCGAGGTCAAGCCGCGCCGCGCCATCGACATCCACGACGCGCTGCTCACCGATCTCGCCCGCCCGATCTACGACACCCAGATCGGCGGCCTCGGCGGTACCGACCACGGCAGGCTGGCACCGGGGGACTCGACGGGGGTGTGAGGGGCGGCGCCCCGGCGGCCGCCACGCGTATCGATGTCAGTGGGAGCCGCTAGGTTTACGTACATGCGCATCGCCACCTGGAACGTCAACTCGATCACCGCCCGCCTGCCCCGGCTGCTCGCCTGGCTGGAGAGCACCGGCACGGATGTGCTGTGCATCCAGGAGACCAAGTGCACCGCGGAGCAGTTCCCCACCGAGGCGCTCCGCGAGCTCGGCTACGAGTCCGCGGTCAACGCCACCGGCCGGTGGAACGGGGTGGCGATCGTCTCCCGGGCCGGCCTGTCCGACGTCGTGACGGGGCTGCCGGACGGCCCCGCGTACGACGCCGTGCAGGAGCCCCGCGCGATCGGCGCGACCTGCGGCCCGCTGCGTCTCTGGTCGGTGTACGTCCCCAACGGCCGCGAGGTCGAGCACGAGCACTACGCGTACAAGCTGCGCTGGTTCGAGGCGCTGCGGACGGCGGTCGCGGCGGACGCCGCCGGAGCGCTGCCGTTCGCGGTCATCGGTGACTTCAACGTCGCCCCGACCGACGAGGACGTCTGGGACCCGGCCCTCTTCGAAGGCGCCACCCATGTCACGCCCGCCGAGCGGGCCGCCCTCGCGGCGCTGCGCGAGGAGGGCCTCTCGGACGTCGTGCCGCGCCCCCTGAAGTACGACCACCCCTACACCTTCTGGGACTACCGCGAGCTGCGCTTCCCGAAGAACAAGGGCATGCGGATCGACCTCGTCTACGGCAACGCCCCGTTCACCGCCGCCGTCAAGGACAGCTACGTGGACCGCGAGGAGCGCAAGGGCAAGGGTGCGTCCGACCACGCCCCGGTGGTCGTCGATCTCGACCTCTGAGCAGGGTGGGGACTCGGGCGTCCGTCCCGGGCGCCCGAGTCCCCACGGCCTCCATCACCTGGTGCTTCGACGGGGTGACCATGGCTCCGTCGGCCACGGTCACCGTCGGCACGGTCTCGTTCCCGTCCGTCACGGAGCGGACGAACGCGGCGGGCTCGGGGCCGCGCCGGACAACCCCGGCACGGACCTCAGCCGGAGCCTGGTGCCCCTTCCGGCACCGTTGCCGGTTCCGGCGCCGGGCGGCAGGCCCACGCGGCTCCGGCGGCACCGAGCGCCAGGGCCATCAGCAGCGTGCTCACCCAGAGCGGTGCCCGGAAGCCGTACCCGGCACCGATCGCGAGCCCGCCGATCCAGGGTCCGAGCGCGCCGCCCACATTGAAGGCCGCGGTGGCGAACGACCCGGCCAGCGTCGGCGCACCGTCCGCCAGGCGGAACACGTGTGAGATCAGCGCGGTGCCGGTGCCGAACGCCAGCATCCCCTGGACGAGAACGAGTACGACCACCGCCGCGGGGCTGCCCGCCGTACACGCGAACAGGGCCCAGCCGAGGGCCAGCGCCACCAGTCCGGCCGCGGTCAGCGCGATGGGCCGGGAGTCGATGCCCCGGCCGCAGACGGTGACCCCGATGAACGAGCCGACCCCGAACAGCGCGAGCAGGACCGGCACCCATACGGAGCCGAACCCGGTGACCTGCGTGGCGATCGGTTCGAGGTAGGAGAACGCGCAGAAGGTCGCGCCCTGTACGAGCGCGCTCGTCAGCAGCGTCAGCCGCAGCCCGCGCCCGGACAGGCTGCGCAGTTCGGCGCGGGCGCTCGGCAGGGCGGACGGGGGCCGGCCCGCCGGAATCGCCGCCGCGATCACGGCGATCGTCGGCAGCGAGACGAGGGCGACGGCCCAGAACGCCGCCCGCCACCCCCACTGCCCGCCCAGCCACGCCCCGGCGGGCACCCCCGCCACACAGGCGACGGTGACGCCCCCGACCACCACGGAGGTGGCGCGGGCGCGGGCCCCGGGACCGGCCAGGGCGACCGCGGTCACCAGCGCGACCGCCCAGAAGCCGGCGTTCGCCAGCGCGCCGACGACCCGCGTCGCGAACAGCAGACCGTAGCTGGAGGTGACCGCGCCGATGACATGGACGGCCGCGAAGACGCAGAGGAAGAACAGCAGGGCACGGCGGCGCGGCCAGTTGCGCCCCAACAGCGCCATCAGCGGCGCCCCGATCACGAGCCCTACGGCAAACGCCGAGGTCAGCAGGGCTGTGGCGGGAATGGAGACGTGGAGATCGGCGGAGATGCCCGACAACAGGCCGGACAGCATGAACTCGGAAGTGCCCTGCGCGAAGACGGCGAGCCCGAGCGCGTATACGGAAAATGGCATGAAGGAACCCCATGGACGGCTGATGGACAGAACCGGTCGGGGATGCGGGCCGCACCCGCTCGAATCGACGAGCGGCGACACGGCGGAACGGTCAGCGCGATCGTGGCCATGACACGGCACGTCGGCGGAGCCGTGACTGCCGGGGGGTCATCACCCCGGTGCGTACGCCGAAAGGCAACCCGCAACCGCATGGGTCCGGGATGGCAGCCGTATCCGGCCGGGGAAGACCCTCAGGCCCGGCTTGTCCGGAAGCCACCGCGGACCGGTGGCCGGCTTCTGTCGGACTCGGGGCTGCACATGAGGCGAACGTATCAGTGCGCGGCGGGCCGTCACCACCGCCTTTACCGGGCCGGACGCGGGGCCCTCGAACGTGTCCGGGCGTGGCCGGGTGAAATCGCGAGGTACATCAGGTGTTCAGCGTTCGAACGGCGGGGGGCGCGTCCTGTGGTGCGGACACAGGCCGGGATGCGACCCTGAGCGGTATGAACATCCCTTTCTTGGACAACTGGCGTAAGCGTCATGACGGTACGCCGGAGGCGGGGCTCGCCGCCGCCGTCGACGCCGATCCGGAAGGCGTGGCCCAGCTCCTCGCCGAATGTGACCTGCTCCGCGTCCGGGCGGGGGAGCGCGGGCTCGAACTCGACGACAGCCCGGTCTCGTTGGCGGCGCTGGATCAGCTTCCGCCACGCTGGCGCGACGATCCGGAGGAGCTGCCCTGGCTGGGCAACGACGCGGGGCTCTACCTGGGCACGGTACTGGTGCGCAACGTTCCCGGCGCGCACTGGCACATCTGGCCGAGCGGTCAGCCCGTGGTGCGGCTCGCGTCCGGGCGGGAGATCGATGTGGTCGAGGCCGGTCTGGGCTGGGCGATGTCCGGCAGTCCTGAGCTGTCCCAGATCTACTCGGAGTCGGCCGAGGGCTGACGAGCCGGACGCCCGGATCAGGGCGCTCCCCGGACCGTTCCGCGACCCGGCTAGATAAAACGCCTTATGCCCCGTATACGCGTGTCGGGTGTGAAGTCCCTTGTTGGGATGGATAGTTTGCGCTGACCTGGACCAAGCGACAAGTGGGTAGGGCAGCGTATGGCCGTCGATCCGTTGATCGAGCTGCGTGACGTCAATAAGTTCTACGGAAAGTTGCACGTACTGCAGGACATCAATCTCACCGTCGGTCGCGGAGAGGTGGTGGTGGTCATCGGCCCCTCGGGCTCCGGCAAGTCAACGCTCTGCCGGACGATCAACCGGCTCGAAACGATCGAGTCGGGCCACATCACGCTCGACGGCAGACCCCTTCCGGAGGAAGGCAGGGGGCTCGCCGAGCTGAGGGCCGAAGTCGGCATGGTCTTCCAGTCGTTCAACCTGTTCGCGCACAAGACCGTACTGGCGAACGTCTCGCTCGCCCAGCTCAAGGTCCGCAAGCGGAAGAAGGACGAGGCCGACCAGCGCTCCCGGGAACTGCTGGACCGGGTGGGGCTCGCCTCGCAGGCCGACAAGTTCCCGGCCCAGCTCTCCGGCGGCCAGCAGCAGCGGGTGGCCATCGCCCGCGCCCTCGCCATGGACCCCAAGGCGCTCCTCTTCGACGAGCCCACCTCGGCGCTCGACCCGGAGATGATCAACGAGGTGCTGGAAGTGATGCAGCAGCTCGCCCGGGAGGGCATGACGATGGTCGTCGTCACACACGAGATGGGGTTCGCCCGGTCCGCCGCCAACCGGGTCGTCTTCATGGCCGACGGCCGCATCGTCGAGGACCGTATCCCGGAGGACTTCTTCACCGCACCGGAGAGCGACCGCGCCAAGGACTTCCTGTCCAAGATCCTCAAGCACTGACGGGAGGCCCTGTGTTGCGTACGAAGAAAGTACTGGCCGTCTGTGCCGCCCTCCTGCTGTCCCTCCTCGCCGCCGGCTGCGGCAAGGACGGCAGCCCGCCGGTGAAGGGGCCCAAGGCCGGGGCGCTGCCCGTGTACCGGGTCGACACCGGCTTCCGGCTGCCGGACTCCAGAACCTGGACGCAGGCGAAGAAGCGCGGATACCTGCGGGTGGGCGCCAAGGAGGACCAGCCCTACCTGGGCGAGAAGGACCCCGCCACCGGGGTCTACTCCGGCTTCGACATCGAGATCGCCCGGATGATGTCGGCCTCGCTCGGTTTCGACCCGAAGACGATCCGGTTCAAGACGATCGCCTCCGCCAACCGCGAGACGGCACTGCAGAACGGGCAGATCGACTACTACGTCGGCACCTACACGATCAACGACATGCGCAAGAAGCTCGTCGGATTCGCCGGCCCCTACTACATGGCCGGACAGGGGCTGCTGGTCCGCACGGACGAGAACGACATCCACGGCCCGCAGGACCTGGCGGGCAGGACGGTCTGCTCCGCGGCGGGTTCGACCCCCTACCAGCGGATCGCCGCCGACTACCCGAAGGCCGAGCTGGTCTCGTACGACACGTACTCCATCTGCGTCGACAACCTGCTGACCTACCAGGTCGACGTCGTCACCACCGACGACGCGATCCTGCTCGGCTTCGCCGCCAAGGCGCCCGACGAGATGAAGGTCGTCGGCAAGCCCTTCTCCGAGGAGCCGTACGGCATCGGCGTCCCGCGCGGCGACAACGCCCTGCGGGCCGCGCTGAACAACGCGCTGGAGGCCAACGAGAAGAACGGCAACTGGAAGAAGGCCTTCGAGGCCACGCTCGGTCTCTCCGGGACGCCCGCACCGAAGCCGCCGCCCATCGACCGCTACCCGGCGACCTGAGAGGACGACCAGAACCATGGACGTACTCACCGAGAACTTCTCGCTCTACGGCAAGGGCTTCCTCGGAACCCTCGAACTCACCGTCTACGCCTCGATCCTGGCGATGGTCCTCGGCTTCGTGATGGCCTCCTGCCGGGTGGCGCCCGTCGGCTCGTTCCGGGTGATCGGCACGGTCTGGGTCGCGGTGCTGCGCAACACCCCGCTCACCCTGCTCTTCTTCGCCGTGCTGCTTGGCCTGCCACGCTTCGGCCTGGTACTGCCGTTCAAGGTCTTCGCGGTCATCGCACTCGGCTGCTACACCTCCGCGTTCATCTGCGAGGTGCTGCGCTCCGGCATCAACACCGTGCCCCAGGGCCAGGGCGAGGCCGCGCGCAGCCTCGGCATGACGTTCGGGCAGTCACTCGGCAACGTGGTGCTCCCGCAGGCGTTCCGCTCGGTGATCCCGCCGATCGGCTCGACGCTCATCGCACTGGCCAAGAACTCCGCCATCGCCGGGGCGTTCAGCGTCATCGAACTGCTCGGCACCTACAAGACCCTCAACGAGCTGGGATACAGCATCATCTGGACCTTCGTCTGGATCGCCGTCGGCTACCTGATCATCACGCTGTCCATCAGCGCGGTCTTCAACGTGATGGAGAAGCGCTGGGGAGTCGCCCGATGACCAGTCACTCCGCGCCCTCCACCGCGCTCTACGACATCCCCGGACCGCTGACGCGCAGACGGCACCTCGTCTACGGAGTCGTCTCGACGGTCCTGATCCTGGCCCTCGTCGGCTGGGTCATCTACCTGCTCTTCGACACCGACCAGTTCACCAGCGCCAAATGGACGCCCTTCGAGTACAAGGGCATCCAGGAACTCCTGCTGCGCGGCCTCGGCAACACCCTCAAGGCGTTCGCGTACGCCGCGGTGCTCTCCCTGGCCCTCGGGGCCGTCCTGGCCGTCGGGCGGCTCTCCGACCACCGGCCGGTGCGCTGGGTGGCCACGGTACTCGTCGAGTTCTTCCGCGCCATGCCCGTACTGGTGATGATCTTCTTCATCTTCGTCGCGCTGAAGGTGCAGCCGCTGCCGGCTCTGGTCGCCGGGCTGACCCTGTACAACGGCTCGGTGCTCGCCGAGGTGTTCCGCTCCGGCATCAACTCGGTGGAACGCGGACAGCACGAGGCGGCGTTCGCGCTGGGCATGCGCAAGACGCAGGTCACGACCTTCGTGCTGGCCCCGCAGGCGGTGCGCGCGATGCTGCCCACCATCATCAGCCAGCTGGTGGTGGCGCTGAAGGACACCTCGCTCGGCTATCTGATCACGTACGAGGAATTCCTTCATGCCGGGAAGCTCATCGCCTCCAACCTCGACTACGATCTTCCTTTCATCCCCGTGGTGATGGTGATCTCGCCGATCTACATCGGGATGTGCATGCTGCTCTCCTGGTTCGCGACCTGGGTGGCGAAGCGGCAGCGGCGCAATCCGAAGACGGAGGCGGTGGATGTCGCACCCGCCCAACCAGGAACGCTCCAGCCGGGAGCGCAGTAGCCGGGAACTGCCGTGAGGCGGTGCCCGGGAGCGGTGCCCGCCCGGTAGCAGCCGGTGATCACTCCTCGTGCAACGGCACGGACCGGATGACGGTCCGCACCGGCGAGGGGAAGGTCAGCTGTGAGCCGGCCGGGCTGTGCTCGGTGCGCAACGGGCCGACGGTGTCGGCCACCAGGGCGCGTCGGTGACCGGCCGGGACGCCGTGGGAATCGGAGAGCCACTCCGGGCCCACGGGGAACGGCCGGCCCGGCGTCCGCCGCGACGCTCCCGGCGGCCCGTGGCACCGCCGCGCGGGCCCGGCTGCTCGGCTGGGGGACCACGGCCGGGATCGCCGTGCAGACCCTGGCACTCGTACCCGCCCTGCGCGCCGCGAAGTTCCGCTGGCGGCCGCGGTTCGACTGGCGCGGCAGCGGTCTCACCCGTCCGCTGCGCGCGGCCGGCTGGCTCGTCATGCTGGTACTGACCAACCAGGCCGCCTATTGGGTGGTGACCCGGCTCTCCACCGCGACCGGCCAGCATGCGGTGGACCAGGGTGTGGCCGGCGGTGCGGGGTACACCGCGTACAGCTATGCCTTCCAGCTGTGGGTGGTGCCGCAGGGCATCGTGACCGTGGCTGACCGAGGTCAGCACCGCGCTGGCCGCCGTCCGGGGGCGCCTGCGGCGGGGCTGAGCCCCGCCACCGGGCTCCGTCCGCGCGGGCGGGGTGGACGCGGGCAGGCCCGAGCCAGGACCTACGGGGCTACTCCAGGCGGTTGAAGCGGTGGCCGGCCCACAGCAGAGCCCCGGCGCCGCAGGCGAGGAGCAGGACGGTTTCGAGCAGGAGAGAGGGCTGCCGGCCGGCCCAGTCGATCCCTCCGACGGCTGCCCGGTCCGGCGCCCGCAGGGCGATGCAGCGGCGGAGCAGATCCACTCCGTAGGCCAGCGGATTGGCGGCGGCCAGTGTGTGGGTCCAGGAGGGCAGGGTCTGGAGTGGGAAGAATCCGCCGGAGAGGAACAGGAGCGGCGTCATCACCACGCCGAGCAGCGTGTGGAACGTCTCGGCCCTGCGGAGGCTCACGGCCAGGGCCAGGGCGAGCGAGGTGATGGTGAAAGAGACAAGGACCATGCCGCTGAGAAGCAGCACCAACAGGAGCGGTTCGTAGGGCAGTCCGACCAGGCCGGCCAGCCCGAGCAGCACGGCGCCCTGGACCGTGGCGACCAGCGTTCCACCGGCACAGTTGCCCAGGAGCAGGGTCGAGCGCCGGACCGGGGCCATCAGGAGTTCTCTGAGGTAGCCGCTCTGGCGGTCCATGATCAGGCGGATGCCGACCATGATGGCCGGTGTCTGCACCGTCATCATCAGCATGCCGGGGAAGAGGTAGGTCTGGTAGCCGACGCCCAGGGACGCGGTGGGGATGAGGGCGGTCAGCCCGCCTCCGAGGACGAGCAGGTACAGCACCGGGTGGAGCAGCATCAACGCGACGTGGGCGCGCTGACCGGTCAGGCGGAGCAGATCGCGGTAGATCAGGCCGTGGATCGCGCGGAGTTCGTGCCGAGTGCGGCCCGGCCGTTCGCTGCCCGGGGCGGTCGCGGAGGGGTGGAGCGGGAGCGTGGTCATTGGCCGCCGCCGGATTCCGCCGCCGCTTCGGACGAGCCGGAGGCGGCGGCTGCCTGCCCGGGGTGCGTCGTGTGGATGCTGCGGCCGGTGTGGTGGAAGAAGACGTCGTCGAGCGTGGGCGGGGTCGCCGATGCGGCGTGCACGGCGATGCCGTGGCCCGCCAACTCCGCGCACAGTCGGGGAATCCAGGAGCTGCCCTCGGGGACCCGGAGGCAGACGCCGTCCGCGTCCACCGTGACGGGGTGTCCCGGCGGCGCGCTCCGGCGGACGATCCGGTGTGCCGTGGAGTCCTCGCTGGTGCGCAGCACGACCCGGTCGTCCCCGATCGCGACCTTCAGCGCGAGCGGAGAGCCCTGTGCGACCAGTTCGCCGTGGTCGATGATGGCGATGCGGTCGCAGTTCTCCGCCTCTTCGAGGTAGTGCGTGGTGACGAAGAGCGTGCTGCCGTGCCGCTCGCGCAGAGCGAGCAGATGCTCCCAGATCTGTGCGCGGGCGTGGGGATCGAGGCCGGTGGTCGGCTCGTCCAGGAACAGCACGGCGGGCGCGTGCAGCAGTTGACGGGCGATCTCAAGGCGCCGGCGCATTCCGCCGGACAAGGTGCTGACGGGGGAGCGGCGCCGGTCGGTCAGTCCGGCCGTCGCGAGTACGTCGGCGGCGCGGCGGCGTGCGACGTCGCGTCTCAGCCCGTAGAGGCGGGCGTGGATGTGCAGGTTCTGCTCGGCCGTCAGGTCGGGGTCCAGAGCGCTGTGCTGGAACAGCATGCCCACCTGGCGCCGTACCCGGTGGGCCTGGGTGCGCACATCGGCGCCGGCCACCATGGCATCACCGGCGGTCGGGCAGGTCAGGGCGCACAGCATGGCGATCGTGGTGGACTTCCCGGCGCCGTTGGGACCGAGGAAGGCGAAGGTCTCCCCCTCCTCCACATCGAGGTCCAGTTCGCGCACGGCGTGCGTGGTGGTCCCGTCCGGGCCGGGGTAGCTCTTGGCCAGACCGCGCGTCCTGATCGCGTACACGGGCTCGGGGACGCGCCCGGCCCCGAGGTCCGGTAGGGGAGCGGGGCGGGTGACCTCCGGACCGGTGCGGGCGGTTGTCATGAGGGCTGCTCGGGCGAGATCGTCATCACCGGCGTGAAGCTTCATGTGGTCCGGTCCTCGTCTAGGGCTTTTCGTCTCGATCCCCGCGAACCCGGCATGATCCAGACGCTGACCGGCCGGCGGCTGTCCCGGGACAGCCGCCGGCCGGGTGGTGCTACCACGCCTAGGCGCAGCTGATGCCGATACACACCGTGTTCAGCACGGTCAGCAGACCGATGCACTCGCACGTCCCGGAGAACGACGCTCCGTCAACGCCGACGGGGTCGGTCTCGGGAAGGGCGTGGAGGTGGGCCAGCAGTTCGAGGTCCTGGATGTCCATGGGAATCTCCTGTTTCTCTGAGAGGTGGCGGCAGAGTTCCTGCCGCTCAGTCCGGCAACTGGACCATCCAGTGCCGGAGGTCTGTGTGGTGGATCCGCAGGAGGAAGGCCAGGGTTCCGGCGGATCCGTCGCTCCAACTGGTCGAGACGTCCCCGTACTCGTTGGGGAAGACCACGTGGCCGTGGCGACGGGCTCCCTCCGCGGCGATGAGGCGGGCCAGTTCCTCGGCCTTCGCGCGGTAGTCGGGATCGCCCGTGGCAGTGGCCATGTCGAGCAGGAAGTCACCGTTGCCCGCCAGCCCGTGGCACTGGCTGAGCGGCGCGCGGGAGGCGCGTTCCACAACGGACCGCGCGCTGCGCCGGGCGAGGTCGCCGAACCTGTGGTCCCCGGTGACCTGCCAGAGGCGGACGAGGAAGGTGCCGATGCCCGCTGCGCCGTGGCACCAGTACGGGGCCGTGGGCAGGTCAGCGGCCTGGGCGGGCCACTGGGCCGCCCGGCCGACGAGGACGGCGTTGGCCGCCAGATGCTCGCCGACCTCCACGGCCAGGTCCATGTGCTCGGAGCGCCGTGAGACGAGCGCGGCCGAGAGGAGGAAGCAGCCGATACCCGCCGAGCCGTGGGCGAAGCCGAGATAGCGCTTGCCGACCTCTCCGGAGAGGGCCTCCGCGGGGATCGCCCAACTCACCCCGGACGGCTCGCGTCGTGCAGCCCGGACCAGTCGGTCGGCGGCGTCGACGGCCAGTTCGGCGAAGCGCGGGTCCCCGCTGCGGTGCCACAGGTGGAGGGCGGCCATGCCGCTGCCCGCGGTGCCGTGGGTGATGTCGTGGTGGAGCGTGGACTCCTGCGGAGCCAGCGCCAGGGCCAGCGCGTGATCGATGAGTGCCCGGTCGTCAATGGCACGTCCGGCGTCGTACAGCGCCCAGGCGGTGCCACGGCCGCCGAAGTGCAGGCCGGGGCGGGTGGAGCGGGCGTCGGTGCGGTCCGCGATCCAGCGGCCCGCGGTGGCGAGCAGTGGGGCGATGCGGGGGTCGTCGACGTGTTCGCAGTACCGGGCCAGGACGGCCAGGACACCGGCCGCGCCCTGCTGAACGGTGCAGGGGTCGGTCTCTCCGGCCTTGGTGGACACCGGCCAGAGCCGCCGGTCGTCCGCCGGGGTCATCGAGTCGACCAGGTGGTCCACGAGCCCGGTCACCGTGTCCTGCGGGGAGTCCGTGCGGGTGGTGAACGCGGTACGGGTCGTGCGGGTCGTCGCGTGGGGTCCGGGGCGGGCCGGGGCGCCGGCCTGCTGGAGCGCCTCACGTGCCAGGGACGGATCCCAGCGCTCGGCGGGAACGTCCCGCATCAGGCCGAGGACCATGTCCACCAGCACGTCGGGCAGTTGTAGGAACTCGGCGCAGACCGTCAGCCATCCGGCGAGCCGCTCCTGGTCGGACCTGGCGGCAGGCTCTTCCGGCAGCAGGTTCGGGACCTTCCCGGCGAGGACGAAGCAGATGGTGGCGCCCAGGCTGTAGTAGTCGGCCGTCGTGGAGACGGGTGCGTCGGCCAGGCGTTCGGGGGCGCTGAAGCCGGGGGTTCCGACCCGGGTGGGCAGTGGGGAACCGTCCGCGACGACGGCGAGTTCGAGGTCGATCAGGCGCAACTCACCGTCGGGGCGGACCATGACGTTGCCCGGGGTGAAGTCCCGCAGGACGCAGCCGTGGGCGTGAGCCGCCGCGACCAGGTCCACCAGGCGTGTCACCTGGGCCAGGGCGTCGACCCGGTAGCGCTCACTCCCGACATCACGGAAGTGCTCGGCGACCCAGACACGCAGGGGGACACCCGGGACCTCGCTCTGGGCCAGGAACAGATGCCGGCTGTGCTCGAAGAGCGCCAGAGCCTCCGGGGCCAGCCCCGAGCCCGTGAGCTTCTCCAGCGCACGGGCCTCGGCGCGCAGCCAGTCGCGGACGTCGCGGCCGGAGGCGTCGGCCTCCACGTGCGGCCGGGTCTCCTTGATCACCACGGGGGCGCCGGTGGTGACATCGGTCCCTCGGTAGACGCCGCCCTTGTTGGTCTGCCGGATCGCCTCACGTACCGCGAAACGGCCGCCGAGCAGTACCGGGCCGCTCGCCGCCTCCGCCGTACGCGGCGGCTCGGGCACCGAGGCGGGGAACGGGCAGTCCGCCCAGGAGGGCGGAGCGTAGTGGCCGGTGCGCTCGTCCTCCACGGGGTTTCCGTCGGGGTCCTCGATGCACCACACCAGCAGCCCCGACTCCGACAGCCGCTGCCGGCCGGCGAAGGCGCCGTAGCGGTAGTGCACCAGGCTGTCCGCGGCGTACGGCCGGTCCGACAGGATGCGCGGCCCGGCCAGCCCGGCCGTGGCCCGGTGCAACCTCTGGGCGAGTCGGGTCGCGTCGCCGTCGGAGCGGGGGTAGACGGTGATGAACTTTCCCGAGCTTCCGCGTGGCGTGGAGCGGGAGTTGAGCGCACTCACCTGGTCGAGCGACCGGGCGAACTTGAACGCCGACTCGTCGCGCAGCAGCACGTCCAGCGACTTCGCGAGGACGGCGGGCGCGGAGGCGACCGTTGCCGACACATGGAGCTTCCAGCCCTGGGCGCGCCGGCTCCCCGACCACGGCACGACACGGCACCACATCTCGTCCGTATCGGCCGTCCAGCGTGCCATGGTGTCCGTGGCGTGCAGGGCTTCGCGGAGAAGGCTTGCCAGCCCGACCTCAGTTGCGTGGCTCGTCATCTGTCTCCCTCTCAACGGTGAGAACCGCTGATCGGAATGTGCCCACGTCACATGAACTGCAACTCGCTGGCCTGCGGATTCACTTGACCGAGCGAGCGCGCGGCGTGCGTTTGGACGGGAGGGCGCCGCTCGGCGCGGAACAGCGCACGGGCCCCCGCGCCGAGTACGGCACGAGTGCGCGGTCCGGCACCGGCCCCGCCCACGGCCTGCGCCGGCACGAGCGAGCCGGGCGGGCAGGGGGCGGTGACGACGCGGCGATGATGCCGACGGCTGTCACGCCCGGCGCGGTGTCGCGTACGCCGTCAGTCATGGGCGGGCATGTCGGCGGGCATTCGGCCTCAAGTTCGAGGCGGTCCTGACGGGGCCGCCGGGGTGGCGCTACCCTGCGCGGACGATCCTTCACCGGAGGTGCGCATGCGACGTTCCGTCGCGCGGAATGTGTCGTTGTCAGGTGTTCTCGCCGCAGTGGTTTCGGTCGGGGCGGCTGCCCCGCCCTCGTCCGCGCCACCGGCCGCGCCGACAGCCAAGTCCCCCGTCGCGGTGGGATACGGGGGAGCGGTCTCCAGCGTCGACGCCGACGCGACCGCCGCCGGTATCGAGGTGCTCCGCAAGGGAGGCAACGCGGTGGACGCGGCGGTGGCGACCGCGGCGGCGCTCGGAGTGACCGAGCCCTACTCGGCGGGGCTTGGAGGCGGCGGCTACTTCGTCCGCTACGACGCCAGGAGCCGGACCGTGCAGACCATCGACGGACGGGAGACCGCACCTCACAGCGCGGACTCCTCGCTGTTCATGGAGAACGGGAAGCCGCTCGCCTTCGACGACGCCGTCACCAGCGGACTCGGTGTCGGTACGCCCGGCACCCCGGCCACCTGGCAGACCGCACTCGACACCTGGGGCAGCAAGTCGCTCCGGCAGGTGCTGAAGCCGGCCGAGCGCCTCGCCCGGGACGGGTTCGTCGTGGACAGCACGTTCCGGTCCCAGACGGAGGGCAATCAGGCCAGGTTCGCGGACTTTCCGGCGACCCGGAAGCTGTTTCTGCCCGGTGGCCAACTGCCGGTCGTCGGATCGGTGTTCAAGAACCCGGATCTCGCCCGTACCTATGACGAGGTCGGCCGCAGGGGCCTCGACGAGATCTACCGGGGCAAGCTGGCCGAGGACGTCGTGCGGACGGTACGCAATCCGCCCGTCGACCCCAGGTCGTCCCGGGTGGTGCGGCCGGGCGATCTGACCACCAAGGACCTGCGCTCCTACCGGGCGCTGCGCCAGGTGCCGACGAAGACCGGCTACCGGGGGCTCGACGTCTACGGCATGGCGCCGTCCTCCTCCGGTGGTACGACGGTGGGCGAGGCGCTGAACATCCTTGAGCCGACCGATCTCTCGAAGGCGAGCGAGGCGCAGTACCTGCACCGCTACATCGAGGCGAGCCGAATCGCGTTCGCCGACCGGGGGCGTTGGGTCGGTGACCCGAAGTTCGAGGACGTGCCGACGAAGGAGCTGCTCAGCCAGCGGTTCGCCGACTCGCGGGAATGCCTGATCAAGGACGACGCGGTGCTGACCAGCCCGCTCGCTCCGGGTGACCCCCGCCATCCGGCCGACTGCGCCACGGGCGGGAAGGCTGCGCCGACGACGTACGAGGGGGAGAACACCACTCACCTGACGACTGCCGACAAGTGGGGCAACGTCGTCGCGTACACCCTGACGATCGAGCAGACCGGCGGCAGCGGGATTACGGTGCCGGGGCGTGGCTTCCTGCTCAACAACGAGCTGACGGACTTCTCGTTCGCGCCCGCCGACCCGGCCGTCCACGACCCGAACCTGCCGGGTCCGGGCAAGCGGCCGCGGTCGTCGATCTCCCCGACCATCGTGCTCAAGCACGGGCAGCCCGTACTGGCCCTGGGCTCGCCGGGTGGCGCCACGATCATCACGACCGTGCTGCAGTCGCTGATCGGCAAGGTCGACCGGGGGCTTCCCCTGGTGGACGCCATCGCGGCGCCCCGCGCCAGCCAGCGCAACGCCGCGAAGACGGAGCTCGAACCGGGGCTGTGGAACAGCCCGGTGCGGGCGCGGCTCGAAGCGCTGGGGCACGTCTTCACGCCGAATCCGGAGATCGGAGCGGCGACGGGTGTGCAGCGGCTGCCGGACGGGCGGTGGCTCGCGGCGGCGGAGACGGAGCGCCGGGGCGGCGGTTCCGCGATGGTGGTGAGGCCCGCCGGGCGGCCCTGACGGGTTGCCAGCAGCCGTACGCAGGAGGCTGGCCACCGCGGTAGGCCGAGGTGGCCGGCCTCGGGGTATTGACGCGGACATGACTGGGGGAGCATCTTGGCATCTCGGTAAGGAAACTTTCCTAACAGAAGGGCACCCCCACCATGCGTATGCAAACGCTTGCCCTCGCCGCAGCCTCCGGCGCCGCACTCCTCGCGGCCGGATCGCTGACACCGGCCGCCTCCGGCGGCTCCCTCACCCCCGCCGCAGCGCGGAACGCGCACCCGGGCGCGGTGCGCCTGGCGCCCGTCGCCCACACCGCCCGGCTGTCCCACGACGGGCCCTCCGGCGGTTCCGGCTCGACCGCGGACGGCGCCTCCCCGGCCGGGGAGATGCCGTCCACAGGTATCAAGGAGGGCTCCGTCAGTGCGGCCGACCTGCTGGCCAAGGTCTCGTCGTGTTCGCAGATCTCGAACGGCAAGTACCGCACGGACGAGGAGACGTCGGCCACGGTGCCGGTCTGCGGCGCGAACGGCGCGGTGTTCTGGAAGGCCGACATGGACATCGACTGCGACGGACAGGTCACCACGGCCTGCAACGAGGACACCGATCCCTGGTTCCAGGACGACACCGCGTTCCACACCTCGGGCGACAAGCCGCTGAGCGCCGAGAAGCTGCCGTACGTCGTCGTGCCGAGCAGCAGCTCCATCTGGAACTACAGCAGTGCCGGGATCGACGGCGGTGGCGTCGTCGCCGTCATCTACGGCGGCAAAGTGGAGTACGCCGTCGTCGGCGACACCGGTCCCGACAAGATCATCGGTGAGGCCTCGTACGCCACGGCCAAGGCCCTCGGAATCGATCCCGATCCGGAGACCGGCGGCGCCGAGTCCGGCGTCACGTACATCCTGTTCAAAAACTCGAAGGTGTCACCGATCGAGAGCCATGACGCCGCCGTGACCGCCGGGGACGCGCTCGCGAAGCGGTTCCTGCAGGACAACTAAGGGCTGTCCCGTGATCCCTGCCGGGCGCACGACGCCGACTACGGCACCTCTCCCCGTAGCCTCAACGGCACGGGGGCCCCTCCGTTGTCGGAACGCCCGGATGCGTCCAGTGTGCGGACGCCCCTCCGCCTTGCGACGCACCGCATCTGACGCCGCGCGCTGATCCACCAGGGATTACGGGACAGCCCTCAGGAAGCGGAACAACCGGGAAACAGAACAAGCCGGAATCTCCCGGCGGTCGTCACGGTGCGGTCAGGATCCTGGGGCCGTCGTCCGTGATCGCCACCGTGTGCTCGGCGTGGGCGGCCCTGCTGCCGTCCGACGTGCGCAGCGTCCAGCCGTCCGGGTCGGTGTGGAAGGTGTCCAGGCCGCCGCCGAGCAGCATCGGTTCGATGGCCAGCACCATGCCGTGCCGCAACGGCATCCCGCGGCCCGGTCGTCCCTCGTTGGGGACGCCCGGGTCCTCGTGCATGGACCGGCCCACGCCGTGGCCGCCGAACCCCTCCAGGATGCCGTAGCCGGCCGTGCGGCAGACCTGGCCGACCGCGTGTGCGATGTCACCGATCCGGTTGCCGACGACGGCCGCCGCGATCCCCGAGTCCAGCGCCGCGAACGCCGTCTCGATCAGCCGGGTGTCCGCGGGCCGGGCGCGGCCGACGGTGAAGCTGATCGCCGAGTCCCCGACCCAGCCGTCGAGCGTCGCGCCCGCGTCCACGCTCACCAGATCGCCGTCGCGCAGCCGCAGGTCCGTCGGGAATCCGTGCACGACCGCGTCGTTGACGGACGTGCAGATCACGCCGGGGAACGGGACCGGGGCGAAGTCGGGCCGGTAGTTCAGGAAGGGGGAGCCGGCGCCCGCCTCGCGCAGGACGCCGCGGGCCACCTCGTCGAGTTCGCGCAGTGAGACGCCGGGCGCCGCCGCGTCCCGGGCGGCTGTCAGTACCTGCGCCACGACCCGGCCGGCCTCGCGCATGGCTTCGACGGATGTGTCTGTCTTGAGTTGCGCTATGCCAATTACTATACCGGTTCGGGCGGTATTAGAATGACGGCATGGTACGAACGCCCCTGACTCCAGAAGAGCACCTGCGCGGCGAGCGGCTCGGCCGTCTGATCCGAGAGGCGCGCGGCCGCCGCAGCATGGTCGACATCGCCCGCAGCGCCGGAATCTCGGCCGAGACGCTCCGCAAGATCGAGACCGGCCGCGCCCCCACCCCCGCCTTCTTCACCGTCGCGGCGCTGGCCGGGGCGCTCGGCCTCTCGATGGACGAACTGCTCCTGCGCTGCGCGGCGGAGCCGGCCGATGTCCCGCTGGCGAGCTAGGGCGTGGTTCTAAAGTCCCGCCTGCTCGGCGACGCCTGGCGCACACGCTCGCCGCGTTGTCGGGATCACCCCGATACACCCAGTATCGGGGCGATCCTCCGCCTTGCGATCACACGCACCTGACGCCGCGCGGCCGCCCTTCGGGCGACGACGACAGCTTGACGACAGGCCCCAGGACCTCTCGTTCGGATCAGCCCGAACCGGCGGCGGCCGGGGTCTGTTGGGGGTTTCCGGCCGTGCGGCGGCCGGGGTGTGAGGTGCGTAAGGTTGCGCCATGAGTCTCCAGGATTTCGCGCGCAGTGAGTACGTCAGCCTCACCACGTACCGGAAGGACGGCACGCCCGTCGCCACCCCGGTCTGGGCGGCGGTCGCCGGGGACGAGCTGCTCATCTGGACCAAGGCCGATTCATGGAAGGTCAAGCGGCTGCGCAACGACACCCGCGTCCTCGTCACCGTCTGTGACGTACGCGGCCGGATCGCGGAGGGTGCGCCGAGCGCCGAGGGGGCCGGCCGGCTGGTCGACACCAAGGACATGACTGCTGTGCGCAAGGCCATCGGCCGCAAGTACACCTGGAAGTACTGGCTGCTCGACTACCCGGCGCTGATCTTCCGTCTCGGCAAGCGGCCGCACACCGGGATCGCCATCACCTTCTGAACCGTGGACGCGTGCGCCCCCGCGTACAGGCGCACTCGTGGAGCGCTCGCGGCCGGGGCCGCGCGGCGCCCGCACCGGCACCGAAAAGAGCCCGTAGCCGTCCCGTAACACGCCTGCGGTCGAATGCCTGCGGACTGGAAGGTTCCAGCCGACGGCGGCCGAAGGCGGAAATGACAGTGCATCAACATGCGGTGTCCATGGGCGAGTTCGCGCACTACCTGCGGTATCTGACGCGGCTGCTCGATCCCGCCCGGGGCTGGTACGGCGTCTTCTGCGCACGCGACCCGGAAGGGATGCGGGCCTGTCTGGAGGGGGCGGAGATCCCGCCCTGGGATGTGGTGGGTTCGCTCCTGGGGGATCTCGCGACGGCGCGCGGCGACGTGTTCGCCGGACGGGAGTCGGTGCGGGCTGCCGAGCTCCACGCCGCCTCGACGGCCGTCCACGACCGGCGCCCCGGCGGGCGGCAGCAGCTCGTGGAGCGGCTGGAGCTGATGCTGCGGGAGCAGGGACATGCCGCTCAGCGGCTGCGTGCGGCGCACGAGGGCGGGGCAGCGGGTGCGCTGGACGCCCAGGCGGCGGCCTGGGCCCGCGACGACCACGAACGCGCCTCGGCCCGCTGTGCGGAGCTGCGCCGACGGCTGGCGGCGGTACGGGACGCCGCCT
>CBRG010000226.1 GCA_000470535.1 Streptomyces sp. AW19M42 | reverse complement strand
CCGCCCGGCCGCGCGCCGGGCCCCCCGCGGCGGGCCCGCCCGCGTACACGGCACCAAAGCGGCCCACGTCGGCCGCACGGTCCGGCAGCCCGAAGGTGGCGGTGTCGTGCAGGTGGAAGTGGTATCCGGTGCCGTCGGGGCCAGGGTCTGCCACGGCCAGTGCGGTAGGCAGCTCCGAGCGGGCGCACAGGTCCAGTCGCGTACCGGCGGAGACCAGCCACTCCTCGATCAATCGGGCGAATCCGTCGCCGCCGAGCCCGCCGGCGAACCAGCTGGGGGTGCCGAGCCGGCCCAGCCCGGCGGCGACGTTGGCGGGTGCGCCGCCGGGCTGGGCCCGGTGCGTCCGCGGATCGCCCGCGGACGGCACCAGGTCGATGAGGGCCTCGCCCATCACCAGGACGGCATCAGGGCCACCGGTCACGGCTCGACCACGATCTTGCGGCCCAGACCCGCCTTGAACCGCTCCAGGGCGTCGGGGTACTGCTCCAGCGGCAGCCGGTCGCTGATGAAGACCGCCGGGTCGATGACTCCCGCGGCGAACAGCGCGGCGGCACGCTCGTAGCTGTGCAGCACGGCCATCGAGCCGGTGATCGTGATCTCCTGGTTGTAGATCCGGTACGGCTCGATGACGGCCTTCGTCGCGTAGTCCGCGACGCCGAACTGAAGGAACGTGCCGCCCTTGGCGACCCGGCCGAGGCCGTCCTGGATGGCGCCCGCGTTCCCGGTGGCGTCGACCACGACGTCCCAGCCCCGTACCGTCTCCAGTTCGTCCGCAGAGGCGGCGGAGCGCGAGACGCCGAGCCTGACGGCGGTGGTGAGCCGGTCGGGGTTGACGTCCAGGATGTCGACGGAGGCGGCGCCGGTCCGTTTGGCGAGCTCCAGCATCATCAGTCCCATGGTGCCGGAACCGTAGATGAGCACCTTGGCTCCCAGCGTGGAGCTGAGCACGTCGTAGCCACGTACGGCACAGGAGAGCGGTTCGATCAGCGCCGCGGTGGCCACGTCGACGTGATCGGGGAGCTTCACGCAGTTCGCCACCGGGGCGACGGCGAACTCGGCGGCCCCGCCGGGCTTGCTGACCCCGATCGCGTTCCAGTTGTCGCAGAGGTTTCCGCGTCCGCTGCGGCAGTAGTGGCACTCGTGGCAGTGCAGCGACGGATCGACGGCGACCTTGTCCCCGACTGCCAGTTCGGTCACCTCCGAGCCGGTCTCCACGATCTCGCCGGCGAATTCGTGGCCGGGGATGATCGGCAGCGCGGGTGCGAACTCGCCCTGCAGGATGTGCAGATCGGTGCCGCAGAGTCCGCAGGCCCTGACGGCGACGACGACGTCCCGGGGCCCGGGGGTGGGGTCGGGGACGGTCTCGACCGACACCTTGCCGATGGACTCGATGATCGCAGCCCTCATTTGACAGCTCCAAGAGAAAGGCCCTGGACGAGTTTGTCCTGGGCGGCGAAGCCGGCGGCGAGCACCGGCAGGGACACGACGACGGAGGCGGCGCACAGCTGGGCGAGGAAGAGCCCCTGGCTGGTGACGAGGCTCGTCAGGAAGACGGGTGCGGTCTGGGCCGTCACCCCGGTCAGCACCCGGGCGAAGAGCAGCTCGTTCCAGCTGAAGATGAAGCAGATGAGGGAGGTGGCCGCGATTCCGGGTGCGGCGACCGGCGCCACCACCCTGGCCAGCACGGTCGGCAGCCGGGCGCCGTCGACCTGGGCGGCCTCGATGATGGAGACCGGCACGTCCGCCAGGAACGACTGCATCATCCACACCGCGATCGGCAGGTTCATCGACGTGTAGAGGATGACGAGAAACCAGATGTTGTCCAGCATCCCGGTGTTCTTGGCGAACAGGTACACCGGCAGCAGGCCCGCGACGACCGGCAGCATCTTCGTGGACAGGAAGAAGAACATCACGTCCGTCCACTTCTCCACTCGCTTGATGGAGAGCGCGTACGCGGCCGGGAGCGCGAGTACGAGCACGAAGAGCGTGGAGAAGACCGATGCCGTCACGGAGTTGATCAGCGGAGGCCAGGGGCTCGCCCCACCGCCGGCGCCGAAGAACACCCGGTAGCCGTCGAGGGTGAGGGGCGCGCCGAGCGACGGCGGGTTGGTCGCGGCGTCGGCCTCCGAGTGGAAGGAGGTGAGCAGCATCCAGAGAGCGGGTGCGCAGAAGACGATGCCGACGATCCAGGCGACGAGTCCGAGGACGGTGGAGCGTCGCCTGCCCCGGCGTGCCGTTCGTGCCTCGTCGGCGCGGGCCGGCCGGGCGGTGGGCGCGGCGGTCAGGGTGCTGCTCATGTCCGGTTCGCCTCCTCGCTGAAGAGGGACGAGACCACGCGCAGGGCGAAGGTGGCGACGACGATGGTGCCGATCACCACGACCACGCCCGCGGCGGACGCCAGTCCGTATTCATGGGCTTGGTAGAAGGTCTGATAGATCGTGTAGGGGAGGTTGGCCGTGCCGAGTCCGCCGGCGGTGATGGTGAACACCGCGTCGAAGTTCTGCACGATGTAGATCGAGCCGAGCAGCACGCCGAGTTCCAGGTAGCGGCGCAGATGCGGCAGCGTCAGGAAGCAGAACATCTGCCAGGCGTTGGCCCCGTCCAGCCGGGCGGCCTCCATCTGCTCGGCGGACCGGCTCTGCAGCCCGGCGAGCAGGATGAGCATCATGAACGGGGTCCACTGCCAGACGAGGGCGGTGGCGACCGCGGCCAGCGGCATGTCGGAGATCCAGTCGGGCTGCGCGGGGCTGTCGGCGCCGAACAGTCCGGTGAACCAGGCCCAGGCCCCGTTCAGCAGCCCGTACTCCGGGTTGTACAGGACGTGTTTCCACATGAGCGCCGCCGAGACGGGCACCAGCAGGAAGGGCGTGATCAGCAGGGTGCGGACGAATCCCCGGCCGATGAACCCGCGGTCGAGCAGCAGGGCGAGAAGGAGTCCGAGCACGACGCTGACGATCACGACGCTCGCGGTGAGCAGGACCGTGGTGACCACCGAGTCGCGCAGGCTCGGGTCGCTGAACACCTCACCGTAGTTGGCGAACGCGCTGAAGCTGCGCTGGTCGGGCGAGAGCGAGTTCCAGTCGAAGAACGAGACCACCACGGTTGCCACGAACGGCAGTTGGGTCACGGCGATCAGGAAGACCAGGGCGGGGAGCAGGGGGGCGCGGGTGGCCCAGACGCGCGCCCGGCCGGGGGCCTTTCCGGCCCTGGGGGGCGGGGCGGCGTCATCCGGCGTGCCGGGGGGCGAGACGTCCGGGGTGGATACGGGGGCACTCACTGCTGCTCCTTGCCGACCTTTTCGGCGAGCGTCTGCGACTTCTTGAGGGCGTCGGACACCGACTGGCGGCCGGCGATGGCGGCGCTGATCTCCTGCGAGACCTTGGTGCCCAGGTCGGTGAACTCCGGGATGTCGACGAACTGGATACCGACGGTCGGCCTCGGCTGCGTGCCGGGGTCACGGGGGTTCGCACCGGCGATGGCCTGCCGGGTGACGCTCGCGAACGCGGCGGCGTCCTTCAGGTAGTCCTGGTTGGAGTACGTCGACGCGCGCTTGCCGGCGGGCACATCGGGCCAGCCGACCTTCTTGCCGACGAGGTTCTCGTACCCCTTGCCGGAGGCCCAGGAGATGAACTTCCACGCGCTGTCGGTCTTCTTCGAGGCCTTCTGCATGCCCCAGGCCCAGGTGTAGAGCCAGCCGGAGGTGTCGGTCTTCTCGACGGGCGCGGCCACGTATCCGACCTTGCCCCTGACCGGGGAGCCGGAGGCTTCCAGCGACCCGGCGCCCGCGGTGGCGTCGTACCACATGGCCGTCTTGCCCTGCGTCATGTTGTTGAGGCACTCGGCGTAGCCGGACTGGGGCGCACCCGCCTCGCCGTGCTTCTTGACCAGGTCGACGTAGAACTGGACGGCCTTCTTGAACTCGGGTGTGTCGAGCTTCGCGTTCCAGTCCTTGTCGAACCAGGTGCCGCCCATGGTGTTGACGACGGTGGTGAGCGGGGCGATGACCTCACCCCAGCCCGGCAGACCGCGCAGGCAGATGCCCTTCATCCCGCTCCTGGCGCCGTCCGCCTTGGCCGCCAGGTCGGCGACCTGCTGCCAGGTGGGCTTGGCCGGCATCTTCAGGTTCTTCTCCGCGAAGACGTCCTTGCGGTACATGAGGAAGGACGACTCCCCGTAGAACGGCTCGGCGTAGAGCTTGCCGTCCTCCGCGGTGAGGGATTCCCGGAGCGGTTTGAGGATGTCGCCCTGGTCGAACACCTTGTCCTTGGACGCGTAGGAGTCGAGCGGGTGCAGCCAGCCGTTCTTCGCGTAGAACGGCACCTCGAAGTTGCTGATGGTGGCCACGTCGTACTGGCCCGCCTGGTTGGAGAAGTCCTGGGTGATCTTGTCGCGTACGTCGTTCTCGGGCAGCACCGTGAAGTGGACCTCGATGCCGGTCTCCTTCGTGAAGTTGGCCGCGGTGAGCTTCTGCAGTTGGACCATCTGCGGGTTGTTCACCATGAGTACGTTGATCGACTCGCTGTCTCCGGACGAGCTCCCGCCGCCGGCGCCGCTGCACCCGGCGAGCAGCGCCGTGAGGGCGGCGCCCGTACCCAGACGCACACTCAGCCTGCTTCGATGTTGCTGAAGGTGGAGCATGTGGTTCTCCTGATCACTCGTCATCGAGGGATTGTTTGCAGTTTGTACAGGACATGTCAGCCATCTCGGCTGATGGACGCGGGCGGGCAGGCCGCGTCGCGGGGTGCGTCAGGCGCGGATGACCTGGGGGCCGAGACGCGAGTAGCGCTGCGCCTCTGCCGAGGCCAGACCCGTATCGGTGACGATGGACTCGAAGTCACCGACCTCGGCGAAGCGGCAGAAGCTCACGGCGCCGAACTTGGTGTGGATTCCGGCGAAGACCCGGCGCCGGCTGCTGCGCATGGCCTGGGCCTTCACTTCGCTCACGGCCGGGTCGGGCGTGGTCAGCCCGTACTCGCGGGAGATCCCGTTCGCCCCGACGTACGCCAGGTCGATGACGAATCCCGCGAGCATCCGGGTCGTCCAGTGGTCGACGGTGGCCATCGTGGAACCGCGCAGCCTGCCGCCGAGGAGCAGCACGGTGGTCTTCTCCGCGTCCGCGAGAGCGGTCGCCACGGCGAGGGACGCGGTGACCACGGTCAGGGGCCGGTCCCTGGGCAGCGCCTCGGCGACGAGCATGGGGGTGTATCCCTCGTCGACGAAGACCGTCTCCGCGTCACCGAGCAGGTCGGCCGCGGCCGCCGCGATCCTGGACTTCTGGGGAACGAGGCGGCTGGTACGGGCGGCCAGTGTCGTCTCGAAGCCCGCGCTCTCCACCGGGTAGGCGCCGCCGTGGGTGCGGCGTACCAAACCGTGTTCCTCCAGGATGTGCAGATCACGCCGGACGGTCTCCTTGGCCACCAGAAGCGTGCCGGCCAGTGCGGTGACGTCCACCGACCCTTCGCGTCTGGCAATCTTGAGGATCTCTCGTCGGCGCTCGTCGGTGTCCACGACACACTTCCCTGCGTTCGCTGCGACTCAGGCCCCGTTCGGGCTCATGAACCGTTTGTACAAGCAAGGGACCCACGACGACCAGGCTCTTCACCACGTCACCTGTGCCCGTTCGTGCCCGTTTCTGCGAGGCTGTATCGGCTGGTCAAGCCGTACGGACCGGCTGCCTCCGCCCGGACTCCTGCCCGATCGAGGCCCTGCGTGCGCCCGAACGGCGCCCGTGGCGGTCGGCACTCCCTCGTCGGGGCCCCGGGCCGCTGCCCGTTTCCCTCAGCAGGGCACGCTGCCCGGTTCGGGGACAATCAGAGGACCGGTGGGCGGCCCAGCCGGGTCATGCGCCATACGGTGCGCCACTTCATCGGCGCTCGCGGCCCGCACGGCGTCCGCAGCCCCTCGACGAAACCGCCCCACCAGGCCCGCAGACCGGCGGCCGAGCGCATCCGTGCCATGGTCAGGGAGATCCAGACACCGAGATAGACCGGGATCAGCGGGACCGGTAGGCGTCGGCGGGCCAGCCACACCCGGTTGCGGGCGGTGAAGCGGTAATGGGTCGCGTGCCGGGCCGGGGACGTCCTCGGGTGCTGGAGTACGAGTTCGGGCTCGTACAGGATCGTCCATCCCGCGTCGAGGGCGCGCCAGGCCAGGTCTGACTCCTCGTGCCCGAAGAAGAACTTGGCCGGCCACCGGCCGATCCCGTCGAGCATCGGCATAGAGAAGGCGTGTCCACCCCCGAGGAAGGCGGTCACCGGACCGCCCCGCATCGGGTCGTCGGCGCGCAGCCGGGGCACCCAGCGGCGCTCCGTCACCCCGTTCTCGTCAGCGACCCGGAAGCCGACGATGCCGAGCCCGGGGTCGTCCGCGAAAAGCCGCTGAACCCGGCGGAACACGTCGGGGGCGATGAGCAGGCCGTCGTCGTCCAGTTCGATGACGACATCCACCTCCCCCGACTCGCTCAGCGCCCTGAGCCCGACATTGCGGCCACCGGGGCAGCCCAGGTTCTCCTTCAGCGGGATCCTGGTCACGTCCGCCGTGATCTCGGTGAGGGGCGTCGCGTTGCCGACCAGGACCACTCTCACCGCGGGCACGTCCTGCTTCGCGACCGAGGCGAGCAGGGCGGCCAGCTCCCTGGGCCGAGTGCCCATCGTGACGATGACGACTCCGAGGCGCGGCAATGGCATGGTGGTCTGCTCCAGCGGTCGGTGAGGATGCTGATGCTAGGGCCTGTATCAGGTGGCCCGGCCCCGCTCCTTCTTCCGCGTGACGACCGGCACAGGCCCTGGGCCGGGCGGAGCTGGACCCGGACGGCAGGGCGCCGGCCGGTTACCCGAGCGCCCCGATGGCGCCGAGCGCGACTTTCGCCGCTCCGGCGATGAGGGCGTCGTCGCGTTCGGCGTCCTTGGCGTCGCGGCGGGAGAGGACGGCCAGGGTGATCGGGGCGGCGCCGGGAGGCCAGATGACGGCGATGTCGTTCCGGGTGCCGTAGCCGCCCGTGCCCGTCTTGTCGCCCACCTGCCAGTGGTCCGGCACCCCGGCGCGGATGGTGTTGTCGCCTGTGGTGTTGCGCCTGAGCAGGTCGGTCAGTACGGCCCGCTTGTCCGCGGGGAGCGTGGTGCCGAGCACGTACGCGCGCAGCCCGGTGGCGAGGGCGCGGGGTGTGCTGGTGTCCCGGAGGTCGCCGGGGGTGGCGTCGCTGAGCGCGGTTTCGTAGCGGTCGCAGCGGGTGACGTCGTCACCGAGCGCGCGGAGGGCGCCCTGGAGGGCGCGGGGGGAACCCAGTTCGTGGAAGAGGAGGTTGGCGGCGGTGTTGTCGCTGTACCGGATGGCCGCGTCGGACAGCTCGCGCAGGGTCATCCCGGTGGCGATGTGCCGCTCGGTGACCGGTGAGGCGCTGACGAGGTCGTCGCGGCCGTAGCGTACGAGCCGGTCCATCTGCCGGAGCGAGTTCTTGTCCAGTACGGCGCCGACGAGCAGCGCCTTGCAGGTGGAGGCGTAGGCGAATCGCTCATCGGGCCGGTGGGTGACGGTCCGGCCGCTGCCCGTGTCGAGCGTGTGGACCCCGAGGCGGGCGTCGAACTTCCGCTCCAGGTCGCGGAATGCCTGTGCGGTGCGGGGATCGGCCGTGGCCGACGACGAGTCCGACGGCGGGGCGGGCCCGGACGGTTTCGGTGAAGCCGTGTCCCGGCCGTTCGTACAGCCGACGAGTGGGAGGGCGGCGAGTCCGGTCAGTACGGCACGACGGGACAGGGAAGTTCGAGTGTGCATGGCATACGGGCTTTCTGTTCCGATGGGACGTGTCTGTTCTGCATACAAGTCCGCCGCCGCACCGCATGTCGAATACCATCTCGGCACTGATCTCATTCACATGCCGTATCACCGCATGCCAGGAGGCACGGAGTGCTGACCGAACGGCACCTGGAAATCTTCGTCGCCCTGGCGGAGGAGGAACACTTCGGTGCCGCCGCCCAGCGCGTGGGCATGACCCAGCCGCCGCTGTCGCAGGGCCTGCGCAGGCTTGAGGCGCTACTCGGGGTCCGTCTGTTCGACCGTGAGCGGGGAGTGTTCCTGACCGAGGAGGGGGCCCTGCTGCTTCCGCACGCCCGCCGCGCCCTGGCCGCGTTCGCGGAGCTCCGCGAGACCGGTGCCCGTCAGCGGGCCGACGGCCGGCGGCTACGGATCGGGCTGGCCCCGGAGGTGCCGGCGCCGCTGGCCGCAGAGCTGGCTGCGGCGCCGGTCCGGGCGGGTGAGCGCGCCAGGATCGGCATGGTGACGGCGTCAACGGCCGCGCTGCTCACTGACGTTGCGGCAGGACGGCTCGACATCGCCGTGATCCGGCACCCGTCGGTGCTGCACGGCCTCGCCGCGGGCCGGGTGATCCTGTTGCCGACCTGGGTGCTGTCCCCCGCCAGGGTTCACGGAACCGGTGGGACGACGGCGTCGCGGCTGCCCGTCGCGGTACGCCCGCGTGCCGAAGCGCCCGCGGCCCATGACCTGTTCATCGACACCCTGGCCAGCCGGGGCCGCCGCGTGGAGACGGTGGTGGTGTCCGACGAGCGTGCCGGGCTCGCCCTCGTGGCGGCGGGTCAGGCGGTGCTCGTCACGGCGGACGACGCGCTGACGGCGTCCGGTGTGGAGCGCCGCACGGCAACGGACCCGCCGCTCCCCCTGCGGCTGCGGGTGGCCTGGGATCCGCGGCGCCCGGGTGCGCGGGAGACCGCCGGGACGGCGCAGCTGCTGGAGGACGCCCTGGCCCGGAAGGTGGCACTGTGAGCGGGCCCCGGCACGGCAGCGGTGTGGAGCGCGCCATCCGCGCCATGTTCGACGACGCGGGCGTCCGGGGCTGGCTGCACGTGGCGGAACTGCACCACCCGTCGGCCCGCGTGGTCATCGATCCCGGCGAACAGCTGCCGCTGGGCTCGGTCTACAAGGTGCCGCTGATGGCCGCCTTCTGCCGCCTCGCGGACACGGGCCGGATCGACCCGCGCCACCGGGTGACCCTGGAGTCCGCCGACCGGGTCCCCGGCCCGACCGGGATCTCCGTCCTGCACGACCCCGTCACCATGTCCCTGCGCGATCTGGTGACGCTGATGATGACCGTCTCCGACAACACCGCGGCCGCCGCCGTCCTGCGGGCGGTCGGCGCCGGTGTGGTGGACGCCGTCTGCCGCGACCTGGGCATGCCGGACACCCGTATCCACGGCGGTGTCGTCACCACGTTCAGCAGGCTCGTCGCGGAGACGGGAGCGTCCTCCCTGGACGCGGCCCTGGCCCATGTGGCGGACAACGACACCGTGGTGCCGGCGGGTGTGTACGACCCGGCTTTCAAGGCATCCGGCACACCGGCGGACATGGCCCGGCTCCTGCGAGCGATCTGGACGGATGAGGCCGCCTCCGCCGAAGGGTGCGCGTTCATGCGCGAGGTCATGCGCAGGCAGCCGTGGACGCACCGGCTCGCCTCCGGTTTTCCCTACGACGACGTCACCGTCTACGGCAAGACCGGCACCTTCGGTTCGCTCCGGCACGAGGCGGGCGTCGTCGAACTCGCGGACGGCAGCACCTACACCGCGGTGGTGTTCACCCAGGCAGCCAGGGCCGACAGCAGGCTGCCGCGCGCCGATGCCGTGATCGGCGCCGCCGCGCGGGCCGCGGTGGAGGAACTACGGGGGCATCAGGTCGGCTGATCGCGCCGGGCGCCGCAACCCCGTGCTCGACGCGGCGTGCGCGCTCATCAGGAGGGCAGGTACGGCGCCATGGCCGCGGCGGTCAACCCGTTGGCCAAGTAGCCCTTCAGACCGTGGAAACCGAGGACTCCGGTCTCGATGACCGCGTGTGTGTCGACCGGGAACATCCCGCCCAGCTCGGGTGGCAGCGCGACGAGGTCACCCGCATCGGCGATGTTCACCCAGTGCTTGACCCCTGCGGGCCGCGCGCCCCTTCCGCCCCTCGGCTCCGGCTCCAGTTTCCGTGCGAGTCCCGGCAGCCCCAGCGGCGAGCCGACCGTCACGAGCAGCTCCACTCCGAGCTCCGGATACGCGTGCAGGGCCTCCCAGGCGACGACCGACCCGAGCGAGTGCGCCACCACGACCCGCGGCCGGTGGTGCCGGATCGCCTCGGCCACGACCGCCCGCGCCGCCCGTCGGCGCTCCGGGCGGGAGAAGTAGGAGTCCGTGTCACGGATCATGGCGACGATCATCCGCTCGATGACGTCCATCAGACCCCGCTGGGCGCGCGCTGTCAGGCCTCTGGCGCCGGGGCTCTCGTGCGCCAGCCATCCCACGGCGAGCCGCACCGGCGCGAGCCACCCCGCCTGGGCCTCCGTCGGCTCCGGAGCCCCCGCCAGCAGCAGCCATTCCCAGGTGCGGAGAAGCTGCTCCCGCGAAAGGTCCTCCAGCCGGACCGCGCCTTCGCCGGCCTGCTCCTCCAGGGGCCTGTTCGTGAGCAGGTGCGCGTAGTACGCCATGGCGACGTCCGGCACGGGCACATGGGGCAGGCGCGCCGCCTCCAGGCCCTGTCCCAGGATCTTCCGGAACTCCGCGCCCTTCGCCGCGGCGGCCTCTTCCGGGGGCAGTCCGGAGACGAGGTTCCAGATTCCGTGCACCAGCACTACCGCGGCCATGGGTACCTCCGCCACACGTTGCGGACAAAGAACCGTCCGTCTCCCTGCCGTCGGCGGTGCCCCCCGTGCCTGGCGGCCGCCGATTGCCTCCTCGGCATGTTCGCACAGCGCGTGCGGGGTGCTGGGGCGTACCTGAAAGTGCGACGAAGGACGCCGCGTCCCGCCCGCCACCGCTGCCCGGCTGCCAGGATGTGGGCAGGTCCCGTGAGGCGACTGCGACGGGGGATGGGGACAAAGATGGTGCGTACGTGGGTGCTTGGCGCCGGCGACTTTCCCTCGGTGACGGCATCCGAGGAGGAACGGGCGGCCGGGGAGGTGGAGTTCGGCCCGCTCCTGAGCGTGGGCCCCGCACTCTCCAAGGTGGCCCGAGCACTGGCGCGCATACCCGGGCTGGAGGTCGGTCCACCACTGCTCAACCCCGAGAAGGAGGCGGTACAACCACTCTGGACAAGCCTGGTGGAGGAAACGCCCGGCGATCCTCTGGTGGTGCACTTCACGGGCCACGGCGAAAGGTACAGGGGCGACCTGTACCTGGCTGTCAAGGGCAGCCGGCGAGACAGGACAGCGCTGCGCAGGACGTCGCTCAGCATGACGCAGCTCCTCGGCGACGTGGAGGGGTCCGAGTCGGCAGGGGAGGTTCTGTTTTTGCTGGACGTGTGCGGCGCAGGTCAGGCGGTGGCGGCTCAGTTGGCGCAGGACATCACCGAACAGGAGCGGAAAACCTGGGTGATCGCCGCCTGTGCGGCTGACCGGAGCGCGTTCAGGTCGCGCTTCACCCTCGCGGCGGCCACGGTCTTCGAGCGCCTGGCGAAGGGCTGGCTGGATGTCTCTCCGGCTCTCACACACGTGCCTCTGGAAACTCTCGCCGCAGAGATCGATCTCGAAGTGAACCGGACATGCCGAGCCGACGAGTCCGCGTACACACAGACGGTGATCCGCACTCCGAGGCAGGAAGCCGCCGCGGCGCCCCCGCCGTTCTTCCGTAACCGCGCCTACTCCGACCACCCGTCGGGCCGCTATCGCTCACGGTTGGACGCCGCGCTCTGGCAGTTCGCCGCCGAAGCGGCTCCCGGTCTGGATCCGGTTCACTTCGTCACCCGGGCCTCAGGCAGTTCACCGGGCTGGGCGACCAACGGGAAGTGTCTGTTCTACGGCCGCGGGCCCCAGCGGAAGGTCATCAACCGATGGCTGGAGAACAACGACGCCGACGAGCCGGGACTGCTCGTGGTCACCGGGATCGCTGGGTCGGGGAAATCAGCGCTGTTGGGAATCATCGCATGCCTCACGCACCGGCAACTGGCTCCGGTGGCGGACGCGGTTCACAGCCGCTTCGATGTGGGTGAGAGACCCCGTACGAACGCCCGGGTGCTGGCTGTTCACGCCCGCCATCTCTCCACTTCCGAAGTCGTCGGATCCCTGCTGAGTCAGCTGAAGGCGCTGAACTCGGAGCGTGACGCGGGCCGGGGCGAGGATCCCGGGGAGGGCGACCCGCGTTCCTCCGCGGAACTGCCGCGCAACGCTCAGTCGTACGAGGAGCTCTGGCGCGAATTCTGCGATCGGTTGAGACCGGCGGGCCCGACCGTCGTGATCGTCGACGCGCTCGACGAGGCGAACGATCCGTTGGGCCTCCTGCGCGACGTGCTGTTGCCGCTGGCGGAGCAGGAGTGCGTTCCCGCCGTTCCTGAATGCCGGGTGCTGATCGGGACTCGGCGCGGGGCCGAGAGTACGGACTGCCTCGACAGGGCTGTGGCACGGGGAGGCCGGCTCCTGGACCTCGACGCGGTTCAGCCAGAGGTACTCAGGGAGGACCTCAAAGGCTATCTGCGAGAACTCCTGTGGACGGACGAGCGGTATTCAGAGACGACTGCGGGCGTCATCGCCACGAATCTCTCGCGATCGACACAGCACGGTGGATTCCTTCTCGCGGGCCTCTACGCCGACCATCTGCGCAATCTCACCACCACACTGACCGACAGCGAGGCCGCCGGGCAGGTGCCGAGCACGCTCAGCGCGATGTTCGACCTCCACCTCACGACGCTGTCCCGGGAGCTGCCGTGGGTGGGGCCGGTTCTGGCAGCGCTCGGCCACGCGCGAGGCCAGGGGATGCCGGTCGGGCTGCTGCACGCTCTCGCCCGCTCCATCGACGGCGACTGCGACGGAACAGACCCTCCGGGGCTGGAGCCGGATGTACAGGCCACGTTGGACGCTCTTTCCACCGCGGGGTTCTATCTGCGCTCCGCGACCGACACGGACGGCCGCCGCCTGTACCGGTATTTCCACGAGAGTCTCGCCGAGCACACGGCCCGGTCGGCAAAGCCTCGGGACGTCTTCGACGTCCTGCTCGACGCTGTCGCCCCCGGCCCGGCGGATGCCGGGCCGGCCTGGCATCTCGCGTCCCCCTATCTGCTCCGGCACCTGGCCGAGCACGCGGTAGCGGCGGGCACCCTCGACGAACTCCTCACGGATCCGGGATTCCTCCTCCGGGCCGATTTCGATCACCTCGCCCCGCTGCTCGACCGAGCCCGGTCCCTGCAAGCGGTCCAGTGCGCGGAGATCTACCGGACCATGGCTCACCATCCCCTGCGCCACGTGCTGGAGGCGCGTCGCAGCCTGCTGGCCCTGCAGGCGACGGCCTGGCGGAACCCCGGTCTCGCGCAGGCATTGGCCACAGTCCGCCTCGATCAGCGGTTGCTTCCGGCACTACCTGTGTGGACCACCCACCAGGGCGCGGACACGCTGCGCCGACGCCACACCATGACGAACCAGGGCCCCTGGGTGGTGTCCGTGTCCACGGTCACTCTGGACGGCCGCCCCACGGCGGTGGTCGCAGGCGATGACGGATCCATCACCGTGTGGGACCTGGGCAGCGGGCGCCGCATCCATCGCCTGGTCGACCCCGGCTCCTGGGCTCTCGGCGTGGCAACGGTCGACGGGCAGCGCCGCTGCCTGGCTCTGAGCGGTGGAAAGGGTGGCACGGTCACGGTCTGGGACCTGGCCACCGGGCAGTTGGCCGGAACTCTCACGAGCCACGCTCCGGATGTGAGATCGGTGGCAGCCCTTGAGGTGGACGGACGACTCCTCGGAGTCAGCGCGGGCCGTGGCGGCTCGGCGACTGTGTGGGACCTCGACTCGTGCACCCGTCTGCACGTCCTGGCCGGCCTCGGCTCGGGGGTGGTGGACATCGGCACTTTCGCCGTACAGAACCGGGTGTTGGCGATCACGACATGCCGCGATGGCACCGTAGCGGTCTGGAATCTGCGTACCGGACAACTGATGCGCGCCTTCCGGAACAGCGGTGCCGCAGTGATCGCTCCGACGGTCACGCTCCTGGAAGGGCGCGTCTGCGTAGTGACGGGGGGCCAGGAGAACTCGGCCGTGGTGTGGGAGCTTGCTTCCGGTCAGCGTGTCCACACGCTGACCGGACACCGCGGCTCGGTGAACGCGGTCGCCACCACCACACGCGACGGCCGACCCATCGCCGTCACCGCCGGAGCGGACGGAACCGCGATCGTCTGGGACCTCGGCACGGGGCACCGTGTGCACACGCTGACCGGACACCGCGGCTCGGTGAACGCGGTGGCCACCACCACACGCGACGGCCGTCCCGTCGCCGTCACCGCCGGAGCGGACGGAACCGCGATCGTCTGGGACCTCCACACCTTTGAACGCGCACACGTGCTGGTCGGCCACGGAGGAACGGTGAGCGCGCTCGGCACGGGCCTGTCCGACGGCGTTCCCTACGCTGTCACAGGCGGTCGCGGGGGCACCGCTCTCGCCTGGAACCTGGCCACCGGGCAGAGGACGCACTCGCTCTCCGGTCAAGCGGGCTCACGAAGCGCCGCCGTGATCTCCGACGACGGGCGGCTGATCTTCACCTGCGGTCGCGGAGGAGCACCGGCCGCCCACGACCTGGACACCGGTCGGCGCGCTCGTACCTTCGGGGAAGGCAGCACCGCCATCAATGCCTTGGCGAGCGTCTCGGTGGAGGGCGCGCACTGGCTGGTCGCAACGAGCACCGACGGAACGGTGACTGCCTGGGATCCACATGCTCGTCACAGAGCCCGCCACCGTACGACCGCCCCGGGGGGACACGACGCCGACCGGGAGAGCCGGATCCTGATCAGACACGGAGACGCGATGAACGCCGTGGCGGCGGCAGTGATCGACGGCAGTCCGATGGCCGTGACGGGCGCACGCGACGGGGCCGTCGCCCTGTGGAACCTCTCCAACGGCGAACAGCTGGCGGCCTTCCCCGGGCACCGGGACGCCGTACATTCAGTGATCGTCGCCCCGGCCGGCAGCCGATCGCTGGCCGTGACCGCGGGCCGGGACGCCCGGGTACTGGTGTGGGATCCGGTCCGCGGACAGCAGGTAGCTGATCTTGTCGGACACACCGAGGCGGTGACCGTCATGGAGCATTTCATGCTGGGAGACCGGTCGCTGATCGTCACCGGAGGAGCCGACGGCATCGCCTACGTCTGGAACCCGGCCACCGGGCAGCGCGTCGCGACCCTGGAGGGGCATACCGGTTCGGTGAATTCGGTGGCGGCACTGTCCCATCGGAAGCAAGCGCTGGTCATCACCGCCGGGGACGACGGAACAGCACGGGTATGGGATCTCGCCTCAGGAACGTGCGTGCGTCGGTTCGCGCACGCGGGAAGGACTGTGAACGCGGTGGCGGCGGCCGTCGTGGGCGGGCGCGTACGGGTCGCCACCGGCGTGGGCGAATCGGTGATGATCCGGGACCTCGCCGGAGATACGGCACAGACACACACGCTGGCGCTGCCGAGCACCTGTACACGCTTGGTCGCGAACGACCGGTATCTCGTCGTCTGCCACGGCTTCGACGTCACACGCTTCGCCTGGCAGGACACCACTACAGGGCTGCCGGGTCTGCCACTGGACGCCTTCGGGTGGCAGACCCGCCGGTCACCGGAGGAGTGGCCGACATGACGCGAGGGCTCCTCAGCGGTCGGCGGGAATGGGTTCGGGCGAGGGTGCGGCGAGGACGGGCCCCCAGGCGAACGGCGGATCGGGGATCTCCCGGCGCAGCACGGGTGCGACGTCCGACTGGAAGAGCGTGAGCGAGTCCCGGTGCTGAGCGTCCGTCAGTCCGCCCGCTTCCGCGTGCAGGTGGAGGACCGTGTGGCCGAACTGCTCGTGGTAGCGGTGCACCTTCTCGATGATCTGCTGTGGACTGCCGATCAGTGCGGAGCTGCGTTCCGCGAAGTCCTCCAGGGTGGTGAACACCGGTTCCAGGCCCAGTTGCTTCTGGAAGGCGAGGTTCCCTTCGAACACGGGCCGGTAGGCGGCGAGCGCCTCCTGCGAGGTCCGGGCGGCGTGGAAGCCGGCCGTGCCCGCGCCCACCGCGATGGCCGCCGGATCGTGGCCGTGGTGCTCCCAGCGCTCGCGGTAGTAGCGGATCAACTCGGCGTAGGGCTCGATGGTGTTGGTGACATTGGCGGAGAAGAGCGGATCGCCGTAGCGGGCGGCGAGGTCGACCGACTCCCTGCTGGTCGCGCTGCCGTGCCAGACCCGGATCGGCTGCTGGAGGGGGCGGGGCCACACCTCCGCGTCCTTCAGTTCGGGGCGGAAGCGGGTGGCGGCGGTGACCTTGTCCTGGCGCCAGATCTGCCGGAACACCTCGTAGCTCTCGGCGTTGCGGTCCCACTGGTCCTCGGGTGTGACCTGGAACAGGTCCCGCTGGGCGGCACCGTTGCCCTTGCCGATGATCAGCTCAAGGCGACCGCCGGAGAGGTGGTCCAGCGTCGCGTAGTCCTCGTAGGCGCGCACCGGGTCGAGGAGGCTGAGCGTGGTGACGGCCGTGAACAGCCGGATCCGGGAGGTGAGGGCGGCTATGTGACTGAGTACGACCGGTGGCGAGGAGGAGATGAAGGGCCGCTCGTGCCGCTCCCCCACCCCGAAGCCGTCGAAGCCCAGTTCCTCCGCGAGAAGGGCGTTGTCGAGCACTTCGCGAAAGCGGTCGTCGGTCGGCTTCCGCACGCCGGTCACGGGGTGCGGGCCGTGCACGATCAGGGTGATGGCGAGGAACTTCATGACGCCTCACGCTCGTCGCGGGTGTCGTCGGGGTGGTCCAGGCCGAGGTGGTCGCGCAGGGTGGTGCCCTCGTACTCCGTCCGGTACACGCCCCGTTCCTGGAGCAGCGGGACGACCCGGTCAGTGAATTCGTCGAGGCCGCCCGGCGTGATGTGCGGGGCGAGGATGAAGCCGTCCGCGACGTCGGCCTGGACGAAGTCGTTGATCGTGGTGGCGACGGTGGCCGGGGAGCCGACGAAGGCCTGGCGGTTCCCGGTCTCGATGACCAGGTCGCGGATGGACCACCTGTTGGCGGCCGCGCGCTCCCGCCACTCGCGGGCGATGGCCGGCGGGTCGCGGTACATCCGTACCTGGGCGCGGCCGCGGGCGACGGTGTGCTCGCCCGGGTCGGGGTCGATGTCGGGGAGGGGGCCGTCCGGGTCGTACCCGGACAGGTCCCGGTTCCAGACGAATTCGAGGTGCTTGATCGCGGTGGCGCCGCTGACCTGGCTGCGGCGTATCTCGCGGGCCTGTTCCTCCGCTTCGGCGTCGGTGTCGCCGAGGACGAAGGTGGCCGCCGGAAGGATCAGCAACTGGTCGGGCCGGCGGCCGTACCGGGCGAGGCGGCCCTTGACGTCCGTGTAGAACGCCTGCCCCTCCTTGCGGGTGGCGTACCGGCTGAAGATCGCGTCCGCGCTCGACGCGGCGAAGTCCCGGCCCTCCTCCGAGTCGCCCGCCTGGAAGATCACCGGCCGCCCCTGCGGGGAGCGCGGCACGTTGAACTGTCCCTCGATGTCGAAGTGCTGGCCCTTGTGCACGAAGGCTCCGGCCCTCGCGTCGCTCAGGAACGTGCCCGTCTGCCGGTCCGCGACGATCTCGTCACCGTGCCAGGAGTCGAAGAGTTCGTTCGTGGTGGACAGGAACTCCTTGGCCCGGGAGTAGCGCTCGTGCTGCGGGAGGAAGCCGCCGCGCCGGAAGTTCTCACCGGTGAAGGCGTCCCAGGAGGTGACCACGTTCCAGGCGGCGCGTCCGCCCGAGAGGTGGTCGAGGCCGGCGAACTGGCGAGCCACCTCGTAGGGCTCGTTGAAGGTCGAGTTGATCGTGCCGGTCAGGCCGAGGTGTTCGGTGACGGCGGCGAGCGCGGCCAGGACGGTGAAGGTGTCGGGCCGTCCCACGACATCCAAGTCGTATATCTGACCGCCCTGTTCGCGCAGTCGCAGGCCTTCGGCGAGGAAGAGGAAGTCGAACTTCGCGCGCTCCGAGGTCCGGGCGAAGTGCGCGAAGGAACTGAACTCGATATGGCTGCCGGCCTCCGGATCACTCCACACGGTGGTGTTGTTGACTCCGGGGAAGTGGGCCGCGAGGTGGATCTGCTTGAGGGGCTTGCTCATGATCGGAGGTCCTTCCGGCTCAGGCGGTCGCGGTGGCGGCGTAGCGGTTGGCGGGGCGGGTGAGCCCCAGCAGCCCGCGCAGGGTGTCGGCCTCGTACTCCCGGCGGAAGGCGTTACGGCGCTGGAGCTCGGGGACCAGGCCCCGGGTGATCGCCGGGAGGTCGTGGCCGGCCACGGCGGGGCGCAACCGGAACCCGGTCAGTCCGGCGGCCGCCAGGTCCCGGAGCAGATCGGCGAGTTGGGCGGGCGTACCGGTGAAGACCGGGGCGTCGCTGGTGTACGGCTCGCCGGCGACGTCGTCCAGGCGCTCCCGGCGGGCGGCGGCCGCCGCGGGGTCGTCGTCCAGGAAGACCACCAGGTCACCGAAGATGTGCAGGGTCTCGCCGGCGCGGCCGGCCACTGCTTGTTCGGTGCGGATCTCCTCGACGACGGCACGGGCCTCGTCGGCGTCGTGCGGGGTGACGTATCCGATGTCGGCGGAGCGGGCCACCAGCCGGTACGGGACGGTGGCGTGCGCCAGGGCGCTGACGATCGGCTGGCCCTGGGGCGGCCGGGGCGTGACCGAGGGGCCCTTGACCCGGAAGTGCGTGCCCTCGAAGTCGATGTAGTGCAGCTTCGCGCGGTCGATGAAGCGTCCGGTGGCGACGTCCCGGATCTCGGCGTCGTCCTCCCAGCTGTCCCAGAGCCGTCGCACGACCTCGACGTAGTCGGCGGCCTCGTCGAACAGGCCGTTCACCAGCTCCTGCCCGGCGGGCGTGCGGTAGTCCTCGACGCCGAACGGCGGAAAGGTCCGGCGGCCGAAGAGCGCGGCCTCGTGCGGCCGGGCCGTGACCTGGAGGCGCAGCCCCGCGCGACCGGTGCTCACGTAGTCGAGGGTGGCGATGGCCTTGGATATGTGGAAGGGCTCCGTGTGGGTGGCGACCACCGTCGGGACCACACCGATGTGCCGGGTCAGCGGGGCGATCCGCGCCGCGATGAGGACGGCGTCCAGCCGGCCGCGGACCTGGTCGGTGCGCCCGTCGGGCTCGGTGTGGGACGAGGACTGCAGGCCGAGCGAGTCCTCGATGGTCACGAAGTCGAGCAGTCCGCGTTCGGCCTCTGCGACCAGGTCGGCCCAGTAGGCGGCGGTGAGCAGTTCGCCGGGGCGGGCGACGGGTTCGCGCCAGGCGGCAGGGTGCCAGCCCGCGCCGTCCAGGGCCACGGCGAGATGCAGGGAAGAGGGTGAAGAGGACACGGGATCGGTGCCTTCCTGATCGACCGGACGAGGAAGCCGGCCCCCGGTAGGGGGCGGCCGCGGGGGGCAGCACCAGCACGACGACGGCGACGATCCAGCGGCCGGGCCGCAGGAGCGGGCGGACCCGCGGGGGGCCGGCGGCTTCGGCGCGACGGGTGGCGCGGGGCGGGGGCCCGCCTCTGCGGGCGGCGCCGATCCAAAGGACACAGCGACGCCGGGGATTCGCTCACGGAGGGCTCCAGCGGATGCGGACGGCCCGGACCTCGGCCGGCAGCGCCTCGCCACGCCGGTCGTCGCAACGACGCGGCGGGGCGCGGGCAGCACAGCGCGGAGCAGGGGGCCGGACGGGGAGAGGACGCACCGTAACAGCGGTGGACTCAGGGAGTCAGAAGGCCGTCAGCCTTGACAGAGAGCGCGACAAGCGGCGGTACACAGCGCGCTGTTGACGCGCTGCAGGTCGACGGAGCGGTCCGCGCAGAGCAGGACGCGGCCACGGGACCGCCAGGCAGCCATCCCCTCAGCTGCGTGCATCGCTCTCACCGTCACCGATCCGCCCCGCGGGGCCTCGCGCCTGCCGGACATGGTCCGGTCCGGGCCTCTACTGCGGCACCCCACAGTGTGCTGGGGCACCGGCCGGCGAGCCGTGGCACTTCGCTGCCACCCGGAGCCGTTCCGCGCCGCAAGTTAGGCATGTGCCGACACGAATGTCAACGCGGGTGACCAACAGGCGAGATGGCCCCTGCGGCCTCCTTGACGGCGTCACCCGGTGCGCCGAAACTGACGTGGACGGTCACGATTGTCAGCGCCCCCGTGCGGGATCCGTCCTGCTCACGGGGTCATCGGCCCCGGCCCGCTGGCAGGCAACCCTTCCACCGCGACGGGGTGCCCCGGGTGACGACCGGGTCCCGCCGGTGTGGCGGGGCAAGCGTGGTCTCGCGTCTCGCGGGCCCCGGAGTCGGGACGGATGGGATTTGTCCAGGAACGGCTTGACGAGGCGCCTGCACATCGATCTGCTGCGTGTCTCCAGCGCCTACTAGGGCCTGTCGTCAAAGTGCCGTCGTCGCCCGAAGGGCGGCCGCGCGGCGTCAGGTGCGTGCTCTCGGCGTGTCGGCCCCGGGCCCCTGTACTGG
>CBRG010000225.1 GCA_000470535.1 Streptomyces sp. AW19M42 | reverse complement strand
CCCCCCGCCGCTGCGACCGTCAGCCGATCACCTTGTCGACCTTGTCGACCGCTGCGTCCCAGGCCTTGTCAGGGCTGGTTCCGCGCTGCTCCATGTTGTTGATCTGGGTGGAGATGGCGTCCTTTATATCGGCGTCCTTCGGGCCGAGAACGGTCTCGGGGATGGACTTGGCCTCGTCGGCGTAGATCTCACCGATCGGCGCGTCGTTGAAGTACGGGAGCTTGCCGGTCTTCACGTCGGCCAGGTCGTACGCGCCCTTGTTGGACGGGAAGAGACCGGTCGCCTTGAAGACGGCGGCCTGCTGCTCGGGGGCGGTCAGCCACTTAACGAGCTCACCGGCCTCCTTGACGTGCTTGCCGGCCGTCGGGACGCCGAGGAAGGAGCCGCCCCAGTTGGACGCGGTCTCACCGGGAGCGGTGGTGATGTCCCACTTGCCCTTGTTGGCGTCACCGGCGGCGTCCGAGATCTGAGCGGCCATCCAGGCGGGGCAGACCACGGTGGCCATGGTGCCCTTGCGCAGCGCGGCCTTCCACGGGTCGCCGAACTGGGCGAGGCCCTGGGTCAGCTTCTTGTCCGCGGCCTCGGCGGAGAGGTCCCAGCCCTGCTTGACGCTGGGGCTGTCCTTGTAGATCGGCTTGCCCGACTCGTCGTAGTACTGCTTCGCGTTCGAGCTGACCACGGCGTTGAACATGGCGCTCGCGGAGTCCATGAAGTAGGTGCCCCCCGGGGCACTCTTCTTGTACTCCTCACCGAGCTTGAGGTAGTCCTCCCAGCCGCCGGCGAACTTGGCGGCGACTTCCTTGCGGTCGGTCGGCAGGCCGGCCTTCTTGAAGAGCTCGGTGTTGTAGCAGAGCGACATCGGGCCGATGTCGGTGCCCGCGCCGATCACCTTGCCGTCCTTGGTGGTGGCCTGCTTCTCCTTCCAGGACACCCAGTTGTTGACGTCGATCACCTTGCTGAGGTCGGCGAACTGGTCCGCCTTCGTGTCGACGACCTCCTTGATACGGCCGACCTCAAGACCCTGGACGTCGGCCAGTCCACTGCCCGAAGTCAGCTGCTGGAGCAGCTTGGGGTAGTAGTTCTTCTCTTCGGCGGTGGTGTCTTCCTTCACCGTGATGTTCGGGTGCAGCTCGTGGTACTTGGCGAAGAGGTTGGCTTCCTTGTAGCCGAACTGCCCGTAGTCGGCGACGGTCAGCGTGATCTTCCCGTTCGCATCGGAGCTCGTGTCCGATGAGTCCGAGTCGCTGCTGCAGCCGGTCAGCAGCAGGGCCGAGGCTGTCAGGCCCGTGGTGACCAGAACCGCGGCTCTGCGGCTTCGGCCGGCGACGGTGCGGGTGATACGCATTCCACTACTCCTTGTTCCAGGGTGGGACTGGCGTTCTGACTGCGTGGCGTTCCGCGCTGGTGGGGGCGGGTGCCAGGTGGTTCAGGGGGAGGACACGGGCAGTGCCGTTCGCGCGAGAAATCCTCTTGCGATGTGGGAGCGCTCCCATGCGTTGATGTCGGAAGGTTCCTGCCTGGGAGGGGTGGGTGTCAAGAGTTGAAGACGCTTCCGTTGCGCGAGCGTGTCCTGCAAGTCACGAGACCGTGTCCGGCCAAGGGCTTGCCAAAGCGCGTGGGTGAGGAAACCGGAACGCCCGACTCCCGAATACCCGCAGGTGGAAGGGGCGTTGGGGGTGGATCAGCGGCGCGGAGGCGTGAAGCGGAGCCGATCGGACCGGATTTCCGGAGCAGCCCGGAAACCGCCGCCCTACCCCCGACCGGCCCACCGAAGCCCGACGGAAGGTGAACGGGATACCGCGCCGCGGGGGCGGCCCGGACCACCTCCGCGTTCTTTCCCCGAATCCGACCGGCGGCACACCGGGACACACGGCCAACTGCCGGGCGGCTACCGGGTGGCCGACATACAGACAACTGGCTAGAAATGCCTTACACCTCACGCCCTGTTAAATTCACCGCTATGTACCTATTGATCCTTTATATTCGCTCGGGTGGGTGAGGCCGGGTGGGAGTCGTCCGGGACCATCCCGAACTCGCGCTCTTCCTCTGCCTGTCCCTCGGCTACCTGGTCGGCAAGATCCGCGTCGGCCCGATCACCCTCGGCGGCATCTGCGGGACGCTGATCGTCGCGCTGTTGATCGGCACCCGGCACGTCAGCGTCAACGACGACGTCAAGACCGTCTTCTTCGCGCTGTTCATCTTCTCGCTGGGCTACCTGGCCGGACCGCAGTTCTTCGCCAACCTCAACCGCAAGAGTCTGCGCTTCTTCGCACTCTGCCTGATCGAGCTGGTCTGCGTGCTCGGCATCGCCCTCGGCATCGCCAAGGCTTTCGACCTCGACGTGGGCACCGCCTCCGGCATCCTGGCGGGCGCGGCGACCGAGTCCGCGGTCGTCGGTACGGCCACAGAGGCCATCGCCAAGCTCGATGACTTGAGCCAGAGCCAGATCACCCGGTACCAGGGCCACGTCGCCACCGCGTACACCGTCTGCTACCTCTTCGGCCTGATCACCATCGTGCTGTTCACCAGCCAGATCATGCCGATGCTGCTGCGCATCAACCTCGCCGACGCCTCGCGCGAGCTGTGGGAGAAGATGCGCGGCGGAGCCCCCGGCCTGGAGGACGACGAGCGGGAGGCGCTGCCCGGAACCGTGGGCCGCACCTTCCTGGTGACGCTCGCGGACGGCCGCCGGATCGGTGAGCTGGAGGCCGGTCTCGGCAACGCCGTCACCGTCGAGGGCGTCAAGCGCGGCAGCAAGGTCCTCGACCCCTCCCCTGATCTGGAACTGACCCTGAGCGACCTGGTCCAGGTCGTCGGACGGCGCTCCGCGATCATCACGGCCGGCCGGGAGATCGGCCCGGAGACACCGGCGGTACCCGGTCTGGACACCCCCCTGGCCACCAGCCAGGTCGCGGTGACCGAGAAGGCCACCGCGGGTTCGACCATCGCCCAGTTGGAGCAGACCCACCCCGAGTTCCGCGAGGACGGGGTCTACATCACCGACGTGCTGCGCAACGACCAGCATCTGCCCGCCTCGGCCGAGACCACGGTCCAACGCGGTGACGTACTGACGCTGGTCGGTGCCCGCGCCGGGCTCAACCGGCTCGTCTCGAAGATCGGTGCCGTCGTCAAGAACGACACGACCGACTACATCTACCTCGGCCTCGGTATCGCGGCGGGCTCGCTGCTCGGCCAGGTCGTCGTGCGGATCGGTGACATCCCGCTGTCGCTCGGCACCGGCGGCGGCTGTCTGGTCACCGGGCTGCTCTTCGGCTGGTTCCGCTCCCGCAAGCAGACCTTCGGGGCCTTCCCGCCGCAGGCCGCGAACACCCTGAAGGACCTGGGCCTGGCCGTCTTCATCGCCTGCACGGGGCTGACCGCAGGCCCGCAGGCCTGGCCGCTGCTGAAGGAGTACGGCGCGCTGCTGCCGTTCGCCGGCATCGCCATGGTGCTGATCCCCGCGTCCATCTCACTGATCATCGGGGTGAAGCTCCTGCGGATCGAGAAACCGCTGCTGATCGGGGCCATCGCGGGACAGCAGTGCTCGACCCCGGCGATCACCTCCATCACCCAGGTGGCACAGAGCTCCGTACCGCTGCTCGGCTACACGATCACGTACGCGCTCTCGAACTTCCTGCTGCCGCTCACCGGCCCGATCCTCGTCGGGGTCCTGGGGGCCCAGGGAGCCTGAATGATCGATTTCCTGAACCGCGACGTCTTCACTCCCCATCCCGAGCTGCTGGTCTTCCCGGTCGTCGCGTTCGGCTTCCTGATCGGGAGGATCCGCTACCGGGCCATCGCGCTCGGCGCGGTGACGGGCTGCCTGGTAGCCGGGCTGGTGCTGGCGCGCAGTTCAAGGTCCAGATCGACGGGACGGTGAAGAACCTCTTCTTCGTCATGTTCCTGTTCGCCCTCGGCTACCGGGTGGGCCCGCAGTTCTTCGGCTGGATCCGGGGCAAGTACCCGACGTACGGGGACGTGCCGCCGGGCGCCCAGTGGTTCATGGACACCCTCGGGCTGTGCATGTTCGTCGCGGTGGTCGGCATCAACGCCGGTCCCAGCTTCACCAGCGGGCTGTCCTCTACGGGCTGGGGGCTGCTGCTCCTGGGTGCCGTCGCCACGGTCGTACCGCTGCTCGTCGGCTTCCTGGTGAGCCACTCCATCCAGAAGATCGGATTCCCGTTCCTGATGGTCGTGCTGGCCGACGGCCAGACCACCACGGCCGCGATCGGCGCCATCAACGAGACCTCCAGGGCCCAGATCCCCACGCTCGGCTACACGACCCGTACGCCGTCGGCAATGTGCTGCTGACCGTGTGGGGCGCCGTGATCGTGATCCTCAACCACTGAACCTGAACACGGGAGCGCAGACATGCCCAAGGCCACCCTCAGCCGTGCCGAGATCCGGTCTTTCGCCCGGCTCAGCCCGTTCGAGCTGAAGGACAAGTTCATCAGCATCGCCCAGGCCGAACAGAGCGACAAACCCGGCCAGAAGGGCAAGACGATGCGGACCATGCTCAACGCGGGCCGCGGCAACCCCAACTGGATCGCCACCGGCCCCCGGGAGGCGTACCACGCACTCGGCTACTTCGCGCTCTCCGAGTCCCGCCGGGTCTGGACGGCCGACAACCTGGGCGGGATGCCGGAGGAGCCCGGCTGTGCGGAGCGCTTCGCCACCTTCGTCCGCACCCATCCGGAGCTGCCCGGGATCGGGCTGCTCCAGGCGAGCATCGATCTGGCGGTCAAGCGGTTCGGCTTCGTGCCGGACGCATTCGTGCACGAGCTGGCGGACTCCTCGATCGGGGACAACTACCCGGTGCCGGGGCGCATCCTGCCGCACGTGGAGCAGGTCGTACGCGGGTACGTGGCGGACGAGATGTTCGACCACCGGCCGCCGGAGGGGCAGCACCTGAGCCTGTTCGCGACCGAGGGCGGCACGGCGGCGATGTGCTACATCTTCGACTCGCTGATGAAGAACGGAATCCTGCACAAGGGCGACCGGATCGCCCTGATGGTGCCGGTGTTCACGCCGTACCTGGAGATCCCCGAGCTCGACACGTACGGCTTCGACGTCGTCCGCGTCGAGGCGAACCTGTTCACCGAGACCGGTGTGCGGCAGTGGCGCTACCCGCCGGAGGAGATCGACAAGCTGGCCGATCCGTCGGTCAGGCTGGTCTGCTGCGTCAACCCGAGCAACCCGCCCTCGCTCGCGCTCTCGCCGAAGGTCGCCGAGCAGATCGTGTCGATCGTCGCGGACCGCAACCCGGACCTGATCGTGGTGACGGACGACGTCTACGGGACCTTCGTCGAGGGCTTCCGCTCACTGGCCGCAGACCTGCCGCGCAACGCGCTGCTAGTGTACTCGTACTCCAAGCACTACGGCGCCACCGGCTGGCGGCTCGGCGTCATCGGGCTGCACGACGACAACGTCGTCGATGACATGCTGCGGGCGCAGGACGCGGCGCAGAAGGCGCGCCTGAGCAGCCGGTACGGAACGCTGTCCCTGGAGCCGGAGAAGATCCGGTTCATCGACCGGCTGGTCGCGGACTCCCGGCAGGTGGCGCTTAACCACACGGCGGGCCTGTCGCTGCCGCAGCAAGTGATGATGACGCTCTTCTCGCTGTTCGACATGCTGGACGAGGGCCAGGCGTACAAGGCCCGGATTCGCTCGATCGTCCAGCAGCGCCTCGAACTCCTGCTGGAGGGCGCCCACATGAAGATCTCCGAGGACCCCAAGCGGGCCGCGTACTACATCGAACTCGATCTGCTGGCCGAGGCGGAGCGCACCCTGGGTAAGGGGTTCGCCGACTATCTGGAGCAGAACTACGAGCCCGTCGACCCGCTGTTCCGGCTGGCCGAGCAGACGTCCGTGGTGCTGCTGAACGGCGGCGGATTCGACGGCCCCGAGTGGTCGGTCCGGGTCTCGCTGGCCAATCTGGACGACCTGGACTACCTGAAGATCGGGCACCAACTGCGGGCGATCTTCGACGAGTACGCGCAGGAGTGGCGGGACTCGGGGAAGGGCGCCGCGTAAGCGGAGGCGGAAGCGGCGGGACGGGGTGCTGCCGGCGGGTCAGGCGGCGCGCAGGCGGGCCAGGGTCTTCTCCAGCTCCGCCTGGGCGGCCCGGCCCGCCGCCTCCGCGTCGCCCGCCACGACGGCCGTGACCAGCGCCTGATGGGCCGCGTCGCCGTGGTGCGGGTCCTCGCGGCGCAGACCGGTCAGCTCCACCAGGTCGATGAGCGCCTGACGGAGCGCGGGGGCGAACTCCGCGAAGAGGTCGGTGAGCACGGGGTTGTGGGCCGCCGCCAGGACGGCCCGGTGCAGCGCGACGTCCGCGTCCACGAAGCCGTCGTCGGGCCCTGTGCCCGCCGCACGCCGTGCCGTGAGTGCCGCGTCCAGGGCGGCCAGATCCTCGTCGGTGCGGCGCCGGGCGGCCAGCCGGGCCGCCTGCACCTCGACCAGCATGCGCACCTCGTAGACATCGGCGACCGCGGCCCGGCGCAGCCGGACCGGCCAGTCCTCCGCCGCGTGGTCCGCGATGACGAAGACGCCGGCCCCCTGACGGGACTGGAGCAGGCCGAGCGCGGCGAGGGTGCGCACCGCCTCGCGGACGGTGGAGCGGCCCACGCCCAGTGTTCTCGCGAGGCTGGTCTCGCCGGGGATCTTCGTGCCGACCGGCCAGTGCCCCTCGGTGATCTGCGCACGCAGACGACTGGTGGCCTGGTCGACCAGGGGGCTGGGGCTGAGCGGGCCGAGCGGGGACACGGGTTCACCTGTCAGGTTGTCTGAGGACTTGGTTTCTGGCTACTGTACCGGCCATGACGTACCGCGGTCTCCTTCTTCTCGGCTGCCGCGGCGGGGCCTGAAGCGATCGGCACCCCGCCGCGGGATGCCGTGCTGTGCCGGTCGCATCCGGCGATGCGAGAAGAGACACCGTTCATGCCCGAGTTCATGCCCGAGACCCCGTCCGCGTCCCTGGCCGAGCCCACGTCCGACGCCCAGTCACCGGCCCACGGCTTCCCCACGATCTGCACGCCGCGCGGGCCGGTGCCCTCGGCCGCGCCCCGCTGGAACCGGCAGCGCTCCAGCTCGATGCCGTCGCACCGCTACCGTTCCGCCTTCGACCGCGTGGAGATCCCGCTGACCGGGCGCACCTGGCCGCAGGCCCGGATCGAGCGGGCCCCGCTCTGGGTGCCCGTGGATCTGCGGGACGGCAACCAGGCGCTGGCCGAGCCGATGGACACCCCGCGCAAGCGCCGGATGTTCGATCTGCTCGTCGCGATGGGCTTCAAGGAGATCGAGATCGGCTACCCGTCCGCGAGCCGCACCGACTTCGACTTCGTCCGGCACCTGGCCACGAGCGGGGCGGTGCCGGACGACGTGACGGTGGTCGTCTTCACCCCGGCCAGGGCGGATCTGATCGAGCGGACCTTCGAGTCCGTCACGGGGATGGACCGGGTGGTCGTCCACCTCTACATCCCGACCGCCCCCGTCTGGCGGGACGTCGTCCTGGGCCGCGACCGGGCCGGGGTGCACGGGGTGGTACTGGACGCCGCGCGGCGGATGGAGCGCCTCGCGCGGGCCAGGCCCGGCGCGGACATCCGGTTCGAGTTCTCGCCCGAGGTCTTCATCCTCACCGAGCCGGACTACGTACTGGAGATCTGCAACAGTCTGACCGAGCTGTGGGACGCCTCACCGGACCGCCCGGTGATCCACAACCTGCCGGCCACGGTCGAGATCGCGACGCCCAACGTCTACGCCGACCAGATCGAGTACATGCACCGCCACCTGGACCGGCGCGGTTCGGTGATCCTCTCCGTCCACCCGCACAACGACCGCGGTACGGGGGTGGCGTGCGCGGAACTCGCGGTGCTGGCCGGGGCGCAGCGCGTGGAGGGCTGCCTGTTCGGCAACGGGGAGCGCACCGGCAATGTCGACCTGGTCAATCTGGCGCTGAACCTGCACGCCCAGGGTGTCGACCCGATGATCGACTTCTCGGACATCGACGAGATCCGCCGCACGGTCGAGCACTGCAACCGGCTGCCGGTGCCGCCGCGCCATCCGTACGGCGGCGACCTGGTGTACACCGCGTTCTCCGGCACCCACCAGGACGCGATCAGCAAGGGCCTCGCGCACCACGCGAGCAGCGGGTCCGAGGCGTGGTCGGTGCCCTACCTGCCGATCGACCCGGCGGACGTGGGGCGCAGTTACGAGGCCGTCATCCGGGTCAACAGCCAGTCCGGCAAGGGCGGCATCGCCCATCTGCTGCGCGGCAGCCACGGGGTGGACCTGCCGGCCAGGATGCGGGCGGACTTCTCCCGTACGGTGCAGGACGCGACGGACGACAGCGGGCTGGAGGCCACGCCGAAGGATCTGTGGGAGCTGTTCGAGGCCACGTATCTGGTCCCGGGCCGGGACGGGGCGATCGCCCTGACGTCCTGGTCGGCGGAGCGTGATCCGGCCGGTGACCAGCGGTTCGTCTGCACACTGCGGGTGGACGGGCGGGAGGGCGACTACGAGGGCACGGGCGCCGGCACGGTGTCCGCGTTCACGGACGCGCTGGCGGCTGCCGGGGTGGAGGTCACGATCCTGGACTTCTCGGAGCACGGGGCGGACGCGGCCTGGTCCACGGTGACGTCGTACGTGGAGTGCCGGGTGGACGGCGAGGTCCGCTGGGGGGCGGGCCAGGACGCCTCCGCCCTCGCGTCGTCGGTGGCGGCGGTGCTGTCGGCGGTGAACCGGGCACGGTAGCCCGGCGGAATGGGGGCGCACCCCGGCCGGGCGTGGGGGGATGTGGGGACCGGCCGGGATGCGGGGGGGGTGGTGGCTACTTGTAGGCGCCGAACGCCTTCGTGAAGGCGAGCGGCTCCTGGGTGATCGAGCTGCACGACGCGTCCGCGGTCGGCTTCGCGCCGCCCGCGCACTCCTTGTCCCGGGTGCCCGACCACATCGCGAGCCAGCCGAGGCCCTTCTCCTGGGCGAACTCCACCAGCTGGGTGGCGTCCTCGACCTTGAAGATCTCGGTGCTGACGTCGTTCACGCCGATCATCGGGGTGACCGCGACGGCCTTCCAGGCCTCCGCGTCCGAGAGCCCGAGCACGCCCTTGATCTGGGCCTGCGTCGCGGTGGCCGCCTGGATCGCGTACGTGCCCATGTCACCGCTGTACGAGGCGCCGTAGTCCATCGCCATGATGTTGACGGCGCCGACGTCGACGCCGTTCTCCTTCGCGTCGGCGACCAGGTCCACCCCGGGCTGGGTCAGGCCCTCGGGCATCACCGGCAGGGTGAAGGAGACGTCCAGGCCCGGGTGGGACTTCTGGAGCTGCGCGATGGCCTGGGAGCGGCGGGAGTTGGCCGCGGTGTCGGGGAGCGCGCCGCCCTCGATGTCGAAGTCGACCTTGGTCAGCTTGTACGCGTCCACGACCTTGCCGTAGGCCGCGGCCAGGTCGGCCGCCGAGGTGCAGTTCAGTGCCAGCTCGGAGCCGGACGCGCCACCGAAGGAGACCCGGACGTCGCCGCCCGCCGCGCGCAGGCCGTCGATCTGGGAGGCGACCTGATCGTCACCGAGGCCGGTGACGCCGCCCCAGAGCGGGGCGCAGCTGCCGCCGGAGGTGATGAAGGCGAGGTTGAACTGCTTGACGCCGGTCTTGGTGGCGGTGCCGGTGAGGTCGAAGGCGGGGTAGAGGGAGGTGTCGACGTACGGGGCGAAGCCCGCCCCGCTCGCGGTACCGCCGCTGCCAGCGCCCGCGTCGGTCTTCGTGGCGGTCGGCGTGGGGGTACCGACCGGCGGCTTCGTGGGGGTGGCGGATCCGGTGGGGGTGGGGGCCGCGGTCCCGGTGGGGCGGCCGCTGGGCTCCGGGGTGGCTCCGGTGTCGACCGAGCACGTGGCGTCGTCGATGAGGCAGCCGGTGGGGTCGGCCGCCTTGTCGTCCGAGCTGGTGACGAAGCCGATGGTGACGGACTTGCCGGGGGCCAGGTCCTTGTCCCAGCTCGGCGGGGTGACGGTGACGTGGCTGCCGCTGACGTTGTGTTCGCCGTTCCACAGCGAGCTGATCCTCGTACCCGCCGGCAGGTCGAACTCCAGCGTCCAGCCGGACTTGGCGCTGTCCGTGTCGTTGGTGACGACGTACTGCGCGGTGTATCCGCCCGTCCAGCCGCTGGTCCTGGTGTAGGCGGCGCCGACGGCCGATGCCTGGGCCGTGCCGGTGAGGGCGAAGACCGTTCCGCCGATCACTGCCGCGGCGACGACCGCGCCGATCGTCTTGGTCCTGGTGCTCGCCGTGCGCCGGTGCGTGCTGGTGCCCATCGCGTTCCTGCCTCGTCATACGGAAGTGGGGGGATGCGAGAGGACGCTAGCGGTACCGAGTCCGGCAAATGCGGCACTTGGGGCACGCGTTGACGTTCTTAGGGTTGGCTTAAGGAGCGCATCGGCCGGTCTAAAGGTTCGGACCCGCTCCGGAGCGGAACCGGGTGCCCGCAGCCCGGCGGCTCACTCCCCGTCGCTGACGTCCGACCCGGTGACCGCGGCCCTTCGGCCGCTGCCCGCCGAGCCCGATCCAGATCCGCACCTCCGTGCCGCCGAGCACCGAGCGGCCGATCCGCACATCGCCGCCGGTGGACTCCGCGACCCGGCGGACGATGTCGAGGCCGAGCCCGGTCGAGCCCACCGCGCCCTTCGCGCCGCCGTGTCCGCTGCCGCCGCGCGCCAGCGCCGCCCTGGGGTCCGCGATGCCGCCGCCCGCGTCCGAGACCAGCACGATCACCGCCTCGCCGCTGTGGTGCACGTCCACGGCGAAGGCGGTGCCCTCCGGGGTGTGCCGGAAGACGTTGCCGAGCAGCGCGTCCAGCGCCGCCGCCAGTTCGGGGCGGGCCACCGGGATGCGTACCGTACGGTCCACTCCCGCGAGGCGCACCTCGCGGCCCTCGTCCTCGGCCAGCGCCGACCAGAAGGCCATGCGTTCGCGGATCACCTCGGAGGCGTCGCAGCCGGCTCCCGGGCCGCCGCCCTGCCCCTGGGTCTGCGGGCGCTGCTCCCGGGCGGTCCTGATGATCGTGTCGACCTCGCGTTCCAGCTGCTCGACGGCCGCCCGGGTCTGCTCGGCCGCCGGGCCCTCCCCGAGCGAGGCGGCGTTGAGCCGGAGCACGGTGAGCGGGGTGCGCAGCCGGTGCGAGAGGTCGGCGGCCAGTTCCCTTTCGTTGGCGAGGAGCTGGACGACCTGGTCGGCCATGGAGTTGAACGCGACGGCCGCGGAGTGCAGTTCGGTCGGCCCCTCCTCCGGCACCCGGGTCCCGAGCCGCCCCTCCCCCAGGTCGTGGGCGGCCCCCGCGAGCCGCCGGGCGGGCTCCACCATGCGTACGCCGAGCCGGTCGGCCACGGCGACCGAGCCGACGATCAGCGCGATGCCGACGCCCGCCAGCATCAGCCAGGCGGTGGTGACCCCGTTGGAGACCTCGTCCGCGGGAACGAACACCTCGACGACGGCGATGTCCCTGCCCCCGGCGCTGAGCGCGGTGGGCTGGAGCAGCGCGGAGCCACCGGGCACCTCGGAGATGGAGGCGCGCCCCGATGCCCGTACGGTCTCCAGGTCCTTGCGGGTGGCGCGCCGGCGGCCGATCTCCACCGCCTGTCTGTCGGCCTCCGCGGCGGCGGGTACGTGGACGGCCATCCGGTCGTCGGCGCCGGGTTCCGTGGTGAGCACGGCCTTGAGGAGTTCGGCGCGGTCGGTGGTGATGGAGAGCGTGGGGCCGATCGTGGCGGCCTGCCGTTCGGCGTCGGAGAAGGCCCGGTCGCTGGCCATCTCCTTGACGACGAGACCGAGGGGTACGGCGAAGGCGATCACGACCATCGCGGTGACGGCCAGGCAGACCTTGACCAGCGCCCATCTCATGCGGGCTGCTCCGGGGGCGTGGCGGGCGGCTGCAGTTTCACGCCGACGCCGCGCAGGGTGTGCAGGTAGCGGGGCCGGGCAGCCGTCTCGCCCAGTTTCCGGCGGAGCCAGGACAGGTGGACGTCGATGGTCTGGTCGTCCCCGTACGACTGCTGCCAGACCTCGGCGAGGAGTTCCTTGCGCGGGACGACGACGCCCGGACGGCCGGCCAGGAAGGTCAGCAGGTCGAACTCCCGCCGGGTGAGGTCGAGGTCGGCGCCGTCCAGTTCGGCCCGGCGCCGCAGCGGGTCGATGGAGAGCCCGCCGACCCGGATGACGCGCGGGGAGGCCGACCCGCCCTCGGAGGCGCGCGAGCGGCGCAGTACGGCGGCCATCCGGGCGGCGAGGTGCTCCACGGAGAAGGGTTTGGTCAGGTAGTCGTCCGCACCGTCGTTGAGCAGCCGGACGATCTCGCTCTCGTCGTCCCTGGCGGTCGCGATGATGACGGGCACGTCGGTGATGCCGCGCAGCATCTTGAGCGCCTCGGAGCCGTCGAGATCGGGCAGCCCGAGATCGAGGATGACCACGTCGAACCGGAAGTGGGCGACCTCGCGCAGCGCTTCGAGCGCGGTGCCGACACTCCGTACGGTGTGCGACGCCTCGGTCAGGTGCCGGATGAGGGCGGAACGTACGAACTGGTCGTCCTCGACCACAAGCACACTTGGCATGGGCGGCACCGTACGCCATCGGGCACCTCTCGGTCCGCCCGGATCCGGACGACGGCCCCCATGGTGCAGGATGTGCCGGATGCAACGAGGACTCGTACACGGGCTCGCGTGGTCGCTCGCCACCGGCGCCGCGGTCACGCTGTCGTGGTGGGGCGTGCACACCGTGATGGCGGGGACGGCGTACGACCCGCCGCGCGCGGTGCCGATCTCCGCGAGCGCGCGGGCGACCACGGAGGCCCTGTCGTCCTCGACGCACCGACCCGAGCCGTCCCCGTCACCGTCGTCCGGCGGCGGCAAGCCCGCTTCCGCCCCGAAGCCGTCCGTGACGTCGGTGAGTCCCTCCCCCGCGCGCTCGCACGCCCCGGCGGGCACGCCCCGGCCCGCTGCCACGGCCACCCCCGCCGGGACGGCAAGGAGTTACGCGACGGACGGCGGACGGGTCGTCTTCGAGCTGGGCGCGGACAGCGCGAAGCTGGTGTCGGCGACGCCGGAGCAGGGCTGGTCGATGCGGGTCTGGACGGAACCGGCCTGGATCCGGGTCAACTTCGCCCGGGACGACGGCACGACGGTCTCGGTGTTCTGCACCTGGAACGGCTATCCGCCGAAGGTCGAGATCGTGACGTGAGGTGACAGTGGTGCGGCAGGCGCTCAGTCGAAGGCGGAGGCGGGTGGCGGCGGCGAGGGCCTTGCGTCGGCGTCGTGCACCGGGGCCGCGCCCCCGGTGAAGTCCGCGAGCGCCCGACCGTGTTCGACGCGCCCCGGGTGCGGATCGGTCGCCACCCGGCGGGTCAGCTCCGCGATCTTCGGCACCACGTCGGAGGCGAGCAGTACGGCGTTGCCGAAGCGCCGGCCGCGGAACACGGTCGGGTCCGCGGCCAGCGCCAGCTCGGGGAAGACGGTGGCGGCGGTGGCGATCTGGCCGCGCAGATGGGCCAGCGGGGGGCCGTCCGCGAGGTTGGCCACGTAGGTCCCGCCGGGCTTCAGGACGCGGCGCACCTGCGCGAGGAACTCGGTGCTGGTGAGGTGGGCGGGGGTCCTGGCCCCGCTGAAGACGTCCGCGATGACCAGATCTGCCCAGCCGTCCTGGATCTTCCCGAGTCCGGCGCGGGCGTCGGTGGCCCTGACCCTGATCCTGGCCTGCGGGTCAAGCGGCAGTTCCCGGCGCACCAGCTGGACGAGCGCCGCGTCCACCTCGACGATCTGCTGGGTCGAGCGGGGCCGGGTCGCGGCGATGTAGCGGGCGAGCGTGAAGGCCCCGCCGCCCAGGTGCACGACGTGCAGCGGCTGCCCGGCGGGCGCGGCCAGGTCCGTGATGTGGCCGATCCGGCGCTGGTACTCGAAGGAGAGGTACGCCGGGTCTTCCAGGTCCACATGGGACTGCGGCGCACCGTCGATGGTCAGCGTCCAGGCGCGCCTGCGCTCCCGGTCGGGCACCAGCTCGGCGAGGCCGCCGTCCACCGGTTCCGAGACGTTGCCCCCGGGGTGTCCGGAGCCGCGGGCCGCCTTGCGGTCGGTCCTGCGGTCCGCGCGCTGCTTGCGGTCGCCCGCTCCGCCGGAGGCTCCTCGACGTGCCACTGCCGCTCGTACCCGCTCACTGCTCATATGGTCCAGGACCGGCCGTGTCCGGCCGTGCCGGGCGGTCGTGCTCACCGCTCCTGCGGACATTATGGGCTCAGCGGCAGTTGTCGGCCGCCTCGATCAGCCGGGCGGCCTGGTCGAGCGCGGCCCGCAGCGCGGCCGGGTCGGTGACCGAGGTGTCGTCGCCGGGCGGAAGCAGCCAGCCGCTGCCGGAGACGGGCGGCTCCGCGGGGATGCGCAGACCTCGGCCGTCGGTCCTCGTACAGGCGCTGCCCGGTACGTCCCAGGCCTCGGCGGTGCCCGGCGGCACCAGGAAGCCGACGGTGGCGCAGGGGCCGTCGTGGAGGACCGGGCCAACGGCCTCCTGGTCGGAGCCCCGGCGCAGGATGTCCGCTGCCTCCAGTCCCTGACGGGCGGGAACGGTCACCAGGTCGCAGGGTTCCGGCCCGGTTGCGGCGGGCTCCTCCGCGGGTGCCATGGGGCCGGTCGTCTCGCTCGGTGCGGCCGTCGTCGCGGTCGTCCGCGAGCCGGTCGCCATGTCGATGTGCAACAAGGGACCTCTCCTCTCATCGCCGGGCGGAGCCGGACTCCGTCGCCACATGGACCAACGCGCAGACCGCGTCAAGGGCTACGGCCCCACACCGCTGCAAAGGGTGGCAGTTCATGGCGGATCGTGGGCGAGATACCCGTTTTGTCAGCAAACGCAGTGTGTGGGAGTTGTCACAGCAGGTACGTTCTTGCTCCGCCGGACACCGGAAACAATCGCCCGGCTCGCACCAGAGAGGGCCCCGCCATGGTGTCGACACGGGCAGTTCCCAACCTTGCCTTCCGGCGGCTGCGCGGACAGCGCTCCGCCGGGGAGTTCGCTGCCGCGGTACGCAGGTCCGCCCGCGAGATCGGCGAGCAGGTCGCGTGCGACGCCCGGTACATCGGACGCGTGGAGTCCGGCGAGATCCGTTGCCCGAACTACGCGTACGAGCGGGTATTCCTGCACATGTTCCCCGGGACGAACCTGGTGGACCTGGGCTTCTCACCGCGTGAATCGGTACGCGGCCGGGGGGCTCCGTCCACCGCGGACGCCCCTTCGTCCCCGACTTCGCCGCTGCTCCGCAGCGACACCGACGAGGAGTGCGACGTGCTGCGTCGCGTATTCATGACAAGCGGCTCCACCACGATGGCGGCCGCGTCCCTTGGCCTGGGCGGCATGGCCGCCTCCGTCTCCCTGCCCGCGCAGCGCCGGGTGGGCGAGGCGGAGGTGCACGCCGTGGAGAAGGCGGTACGGCAGATCCGTCTGCTGGACGACCGGCACGGGGGTGACGGCCTGTACCGCCGGGCCTCGCAGCCGCTGCGGGCGGCGTACGCGCTGCTCGACTCCGGGACCTCGACCCGGCGCTCCACGGCGGACCGGCTGCACTCCGGGGCCGGTGAGCTGGCGATCTCGGTGGGCTGGCTGGCCCATGACTCGGGCCGGTTCGAGGACGCGCGCTCGCACTACGCGGAGGCGCTGGCCACGGCGCGGGTGGCCGGGGACCACGCGCTGGAGGCGCACGCCTTCTGCAACGCGTCGTTCCTGGCCCGGGACACCGGACGCTCCCGCGAGTCGGTGCGCGCCGCGGAGGCGGGACTGCGGGCCGCGCGGCCACTGGGCTCACCGCGGCTGGTGGCGCTGCTCTCGCTGCGGGAGGCGGGCGGCCGGGCAGGGCTCGGGGACCGCACCGGCTGCGAGCGGGCGCTCGGGCGGGCGCACACCTCGTTCGGGCAGGGGCCGGCCCCGTCGGACCCGGAGTGGATGAGCTTCTTCCGGGAGGCGGAGCTGGAGATGCTGGAGGCGCAGTGCTGGTCGGCGCTGGGCGACTGGTCGCGTGCGGCCAGGCACGCGCGGCGTGCGACGCGGCTGCAGGATCCGCACTTCACCCGGAACCTGGCGCTGTACCGGGCCGAACTGACCATGGACCTGGCCCGTGCGGGCCTCGCGGAGGAGGCGGCGGCCACGGGTCACCAGGTGCTGGACCTGCTGGACCAGGTCCGGTCCTCCCGGATCAGGACGATGCTGGCGGCCGCGGTGGCGGTACTGAGGCCTCGGGGCCGGGGGTCGGTCGACATCACGGACTTCCTCGACCGCCACGGCACGGCGAGCGCGTAGCCCTCTCGGGCGGCGGGGCGAAAGCCGGCCCGTCCGCCCCGGCGCCCCCAGGACGGGCCTGGCCCCGGAGCGCGTTCACGTCGACGCCGGCCGACCCGAGCCCGTCCGGCGTTTGAGTACGAACGAGCCTCCCGGCCAACCCAGGCCCGTCCGGCGTTTGAGGACGGAACCCTCTGGCCGGACCGGGGCACGAAAACCAGCCCGCCCGGCGCTTGAGGGCAGAGCGGCCCGCCCCGGGCCGGGGCGCGGGG
>CBRG010000224.1 GCA_000470535.1 Streptomyces sp. AW19M42 | reverse complement strand
CCACCTGCCGGTCCAGGTACGCGTGCGGTGCGGCGGGCCCGGTCCGGCCCTCGGAGAACGGCGCGATCTCCACCAGCGCGGGCAGGTCCTCCGCGTCCCGGATGCCGGCCGTCGGCACACTCGGGGAAAGCCGCCGGACATCGAAACCGGCCGCGTCGTATACAGGGTTCACATGAACCACCGAGGTGCGCCAGCCCGGGTCGATCCTGGTCCGCCCCACCCGAAGCACCTCGCCCGCGAGCCCGGCAGGCGCGTTGTCCCAGCCGTCCGAGACGATGACCAGCCGGTCGGCGGCCGGCGCGGTCAACGTAACCGCCCGTCCGCACGCCCCGCCCCGGGTTCCTTCGGGGCGCCGTCCCCACCGGGCACACTTGTGCCATGACGACATCCGTGAACCCCCTGCGTATCGGCCTGGTCGGTACCGGACCCTGGGCCCGCAACACCCAGGCCCCCGCCCTCGCCGAGCACCCCGGCGCCGTACTGAGCGGGGTGTGGGGCCGCCGGGCCGAGGCCGCGCGGGAGCTGGCCGAGGCCCACGGCGCCCCGGCGCACACCGGTGACGCGGGGCTCGACGAGCTGTTCGCCGCGAGCGACGCCGTCGCGTTCGCCCTGCCGCCGGACGTCCAGGCGCCGCTCGCCGCCCGCGCCGCGGCGGCCGGCTGCCATCTGCTGATGGACAAGCCGGTGGCCACGAGCGTCGCGGCCGCCCGTGAGGTGGCGGAGGCGGCGGAGCGGGCCCGGGTCGCCTCCCTCGTCTTCTGCACGCTGCGGTTCGCCCCGGAGACCTCGGCCTGGATCGCGGAACAGCACGCGAAGGGCGGCTGGTTCACCGCGCACGCCCACTGGATCGGCGCCCTGTGGGCACCCGGGGTGGACAGCGAGTACGCCGCGTCCCCCTGGCGCCACGAGAAGGGCGGCCTCTGGGACGTCGGCCCGCACGCGCTCTCCGTACTCATCCCGGTGCTGGGTGACGTGACCCGGCTGACCGCCGCCAGAGGCCCCGCGGACACCCATCACCTCATCCTGCGCCACGCCTCCGGAGCCTCCAGCACGGTGACGCTCACCCTGGCCGCCCCCCAGGCGGCGACCGGCGTCGAGGTGGAGCTCAGGGGCGAGCACGGCACCGTCGGGCTGCCCCGGTGGGACGGCGCCGTCGACGCTTTCCGGGCGGCAGTGGACGCGCTGACCGAGTCGGTGCGTACGGGGGTGGCGCACCCCTGCGACGTACGGTTCGGGCTCCGGCTGACGGAACTGCTCGCGGAGGCCGAGGCGCAGGCGGGGGAGTAGCGGCGCCGCCGGAGCGGTCCGGGCCCACGCGTGGCGCCCGGCCCCTTCCGCTCAGCGCCCCTTCCGCTCAGCGCCCCTTCCGCTCAGCGCCCCATCGCGTCCCGTACCGCCTCGTCCGTGCGCGCGACCACGGCGGTGCCGTCCTCGGCCGTGATGATCGGCCGCTGGATCAGCTTCGGGTGCTCCGCGAGTGCCGTGATCCACCGCTCCCGCGCGTCCGCGTCGCGCGGCCACTCCTTCAGCCCCAGCTCCCTCGCGTCCTCCTCCCGCGTCCGCGTGATGTCCCACGGCTCCAGCCCGAGCCGGTCCAGGACGGTCCGGATCTCGTCCGGCGACGGCACGTCCTCCAGGTAGCGGCGGACCGTGTAGTCGACGCCCTCCGCGTCGAGCAGCCGGACCGCGCCGCGGCATTTGGAACAGGCGGGATTGATCCAGATCTCCATGGGGCCAACGGTACGGGATGGGCCCCCGAAAACCCCTTTGGCCAGGGGCGATTGTCAGTGCCGGGCGGTAAAATGGAGGGAGTTCGTGAGGGTTCCACCACCGTGCCAGGAGGTTGCCAATGGCCGTTGCCGCAGTCACGACCAAGCCGCTCCACAAGCCCCTGCAGAAGAAGCGCCTCCCCGCCGGCCGCCCCCGTGAGTGGTACGTCACCCACAACCGGCGGCTGAAGGCGATGCGCCTGGCGATCGCCCTGCTCGACACCGGAGTTCACCAGCCGTCGAGCGCGAGCAACACCCGGATACGCACGACCGCCGAGCTCCTCGGCATCCACCCGCCGTCCGCCACCACCTGCCGCATGGTCCGCGCGCTCATCCGCTGACCGCGGGCCAACGGGCAGCGCCCGCTGCGCCCCCGGGGAGATCCGGGGGCGCAGCCGCTTCTCAGTACCCGTCGCACGTGGCGGTGGCGAAGGCGCCGGAGGCCCGGTCGGTCCGCCGGGTGATGTCGTCCACCGCCACGGAGCACGCGACGTCGCCGCCGGACCTCCCGAGGCTGACGACGAACGAGCCGCCGTTCATGAACCCCCTGGTCTCCAGCTCCCCGGCCCACGGCAGCGTCCGCAGGGTCAGCCGCCCGGTCGACAGGGCCTCGCCCTGCCAGGTGCTGTAGGTGAGCGTCACGTCCTTGGCGGTGCCGGTGACCTCGTACCTGATCCGCAGTCGCTCCGAGCTCTGTTCGGAGAGCCCGTGGGCCAGCACCGCGGAGACCGCGCCCGCGGCCAGCGCCAGGAGCACGACGACCATCAGCAGCACCCACGGCCAGAGCCGCCGCCGAGGGGGCCGCGACTTGTCCGGCTCGTCCGGCCCGTCATCGGTCGCCTGCTCGCTCATGCACCCACCCTCCACGCTCCGGCCCCGCCCCGCGACCCCGCCGCCCCTCACCCGCCGGCCCGTACCGCATGCGGGGCGAGGCGTACGGGGCGTGGGTGCCGTGCTGGTGATGGTGGTCGTGGCGGTGACGGCGACGGCCTGCTCGGGCGACGGGGACAGTGCGTCCAGCACGGCGTCCAAGGCCGCGTCGGCAGCCTCCTCGCCGGCGTCCAAGGGCGCCGACGCGGTCGCCTCTGCTACGGCCACAGCCCAGGACAAGCTGAACAGCTTCAAGGACGGCGTGAACGCGAGCGGCGACGTCAAGGCCGAGGTGGGCAAGGCGCTGCGGCACTGAGCCGTCGCGCCCGAGGCAGCTCCCGCCCCGGTTGTCCGCGAGGTAGCCGCGCGACGTACCGAGGGTCTACGCTGCGAAACGCGCCCCTGCCCCCGGCGGTCCCTGACCGTACGGCTGAAGCAGGTGAAGGTTGTGGCGCACGAAGCCACCGCTCACGTAGTCCAGGAAGCCGGCCGGACCCGCACCCGTAGGGGCGGGCCGAATGTCGGGCGAGTTCGTTCCAGTACGGCGTTGGCCGTGTACGACCGCCACGGCGATGCCCTGTTCTCACTGGCCCTGCTGCTCTGCCGGGACGTCGACCGAGCCGTCGACGCGGTCGTCGCCACCGTGACTCACGCCTGTGCGACCGCGTCTGACCCGATGTCGGACGCGCGGCGGAAGAGCCTCGCGGCAGACCTGTGGCACAGGTACGCGAGTGACCCCGGCGCACTGGCGCCGCCGCCGGACCCGGCGCCGGGCTGCCGTCCGCGCCCCGGAGGGTCGTCCGGCGACGAGGAACAGGCGCTGCTGGGGCTCGTCCTGTTCGGCTGTCACACCTACGGCCAGGCGGCCGCGCTCATCGGCGTGTCAGCTCCCTCGGCGGCCGTGCACCTGCGCTCCGTCCTGCGTCGGGCCGCGGACGTACGCGGCGACCGCAGGGCTTGAGGCAGAGGCACCGCGACACCCACTCAGAAGGGAACGACGTGACGAATCCGACGGAGTCCACGGAATCATCCCCGCCGACGACAGCCACTCACACGCCCACTCGGACGCCCACGGCGGGGGAGCTCGCCGCACAGCTTTACCTGAGCGAGGCCGAGGTCATCGAGGGGCTGGTGGCGGCCAACGGCTACACCGCCGGATCTCTGGACGTCCCGACCGACAGCCGGACACCACACGCGTCCGTGACCGCAACCGCGCCTACGCGGACGTCATCGGCGGCTGCGATCCCGCGCTGGACCTGGTCCTGAGTCTTCAGGCGCTCGCACCCCTCCTGGCCGGACTCGACGAGCGTGAGCGCCACATGGTCGAGCTTCGATTCGGCCAGGAGATGACCCAGTCCCAGATAGGTGACGAGCTCGGGATCTCGCAGATGCACGTCTCGCGCCTGCTCACCCGTGTCTTCGCCAAGCTCCGCGCCGGCATGCTCACCGACCGATAAGCGGGTTGCCCGCCGCGGCCTTGGGGGGCTGCGCCGGGCAACCAGATACACGGCGGTGCCGTGGCGACCGGCTCCGCCTCCCGCCACGGCACTGCCACGCTTACCGGACCGAACACCTACCCGGCTCCTGGCCGAGAGGCCCTGAGCTCGGCCGCTCCCGGGCGGCCGGTCCTGGCACATCCGGTCAGCTGGGCCTCGATGACGCGGCACGATGAAGATCAGCTTCCGGACCCGCCGGTATGATGGGGAACGAAAGGTGGCGGCCGGTGCTCAGTGCTGAGATGACCGAGATCCTGCGGGTCCTGCACCTCGACGCCGCGGCGTCTCTCGGGGACGGCTGCGTGGCCGTTCTCGGCATGGATCACCTCATGGTGTCGCTGGCGGTCGAGGGCCGGATCACCGAGCAGCTGTGGTCCTCGGGCGAAACCGGCGCGTCCTTCGAGGACCTCCAGTTCACCCTGGGGGAGGGCCCCGGCCCGGACGCTCTCCGTACCGGCCAGGCGGCGCTCGAACAGGACGTGGCCGCGATGGGCCCGGAGCGATGGCCCGCCCTCCTCCCGGCACTGACCTCTCTGCCGATCCGGGCCGTGTTCTGTCTCCCGCTGGCTCTCGGTGGCATCACGGTCGGCGTCCTCACCGCGCTCCGCGCGTCCCCCGGCCACATGAGCGGCCAGGAGATGGACGACGCGCTCGGGCTCGCGGCGGCCCTCACCCTCCAGTTCCTCGGCGGGACAGGGGCGCGGCTCGACGCCTGGGTGGGCGCACAGCCGGACGGCGAACTGCACCGGGCCGTCGTCCATCAGGCCACCAGTATGCTCAGCGTCCAGCTCGCGCTCCCGCTCGGCAAGGCACTGCTCCGGCTGCGGGCCTACGCCTACGGCAACGACCGTTCCATCATCGATGCCGCGGAAGACGTCGTCTCCCGGCGCCTCCGGCTGGACGACGACGGACCCGGACCCGAGTCACCGAAGGAGACAAGGGGATGACATCCATGTCCCGCGAGCAGCAGGTATCCGACGTGTTCGTCCAGGTCGCGGACTCCCTGATCGATGACTTCGACCTCATCGAATTCCTTGAGGAGCTGTGCGCCCACTGCGTCAGCCTGCTCGACGTCTCGGCAGCGGGCATCCTCCTCGCCAACGAGCAGGGACTCCTGCACACGGTCGCCGCGTCCGACGAGAACACACACCTGCTGGAACTCTTCGCCATCCAGCACGACCAGGGCCCCTGCCTTGAGGCGTACCACCGCCGTACCGCACGTTCCAACATCGACCTGAACGATCCCGTGGCCAACAGCGACTGGTCGGCCTTCGCCGACCAGGCACGCAGGAGCGGCTTCCGGACGAGTCACGTCGTCCCGCTCCGGCTCCGCGACCGCGCTGTCGGTGCGATGAACCTCTTCCACACCAGCCGGCAGTCGCTGAGCCCGCAGGACACCTCACTCGCCCAGGCCCTCGCGGACGTCGCCACCATCGCCCTCCTCCAGCAACGTGACATCGGCCAGGAACAGTTGGAGAAGAACCAGCTGCAGCGAGCCCTGTCCAGCCGCATCGTGATCGAACAGGCCAAGGGCATCCTCGCCGAACGTTGGACCGTCAACCCCGACCTCGCCTACAACGCCCTGCGCACCTACGCCCGCGCCCGCCACCTGCGGGTCTCCGACTGCGCACGCCAGATCATCGACCAGACCCTCGACACCGACCGGATCCCCCGCCCGTGACGTAGCGGTGGGATCTGAGCCAGTCCTGCCTGTGCCCGTGCCTGTGCCCGTGTCTGTGTGCCCGTGCCTGTGTCTGTGCTTGGCCGCGGACAGCGCCGGAGCCGGTGATACCGGCCGGGAGAACGGCGAGGGGCACGCGGTCATTCCTTCCGCGTCGAGCTGTCCGTGGGCACGTCGTCTGCCCACCGAAGCAACTCGAAGCAGCCCGCAGACGCACGACGGCCGCTACCCGTGATCGGGGTAGCGGCCCTCGGAGCTTGCCGTTTAGAGGTCGAAGTACAGCTCGAACTCGTGCGGGTGCGGGCGCAGCTGGATCGGGGCGATCTCGTTCGTGCGCTTGTAGTCGATCCACGTCTCGATCAGGTCGGGCGTGAAGACGCCGCCTGCCAGGAGGTACTCGTGGTCCGCCTCAAGGGCGTCGAGGACGGCCGGGAGGGACGTCGGGACCTGCTGGACGTTGGCGTGCTCCTCGGGAGCCAGCTCGTAGAGGTCCTTGTCGATCGGCTCGGCCGGCTCGATCTTGTTCTTGATGCCGTCCAGGCCGGCCATCAGGAGGGCCGAGAAGGCGAGGTACGGGTTGGACGACGGGTCCGGGGCACGGAACTCGACACGCTTGGCCTTCGGGTTGGAGCCCGTGATCGGGATGCGCATCGCGGCGGAGCGGTTGCGCTGCGAGTAGACCATGTTGACCGGGGCCTCGAAGCCGGGGACCAGGCGGTGGTAGGAGTTCACCGTCGGGTTGGTGAACGCCAGCAGCGACGGGGCGTGCTTCAGGATGCCGCCGATGTAGTAGCGCGCCATGTCCGAGAGGCCCGCGTAGCCCTGCTCGTCGTAGAACAGCGGGTCGCCGCCGGCCCACAGGGACTGGTGGACGTGCATGCCCGAGCCGTTGTCACCGAAGATCGGCTTCGGCATGAAGGTCGCGGTCTTGCCGTTGCGCCAGGCGACGTTCTTCACGATGTACTTGAAGAGCATCAGGTCGTCGGCCGCGGCGAGCAGCGTGTTGAACTTGTAGTTGATCTCGGCCTGGCCGGCGGTGCCGACCTCGTGGTGCTGGCGCTCGACCTGGAGGCCGTTCTTGTCCAGCTCCAGGGAGATCTCGGCACGCAGGTCGGCGAAGTGGTCCACCGGCGGGGTCGGGAAGTAACCGCCCTTGTAGCGGACCTTGTAGCCGCGGTTGTTGTCCTCCGAACCGGTGTTCCAGGCGCCGGCCTCGGAGTCGATGTGGTAGAAGCTCTCGTTCGCCGACGTCTGGAAGCGGACGTTGTCGAAGACGTAGAACTCGGCCTCGGGACCGAAGTACGCGGTGTCGGCGAGACCGGTGGAGGCCAGGTACGCCTCGGCCTTCTTGGCCACGTTCCGCGGGTCACGGCTGTACTGCTCGCCGGTGATCGGGTCGTGGATGAAGAAGTTGATGTTGACGGTCTTGTCGCGGCGGAAGGGGTCGACACGGGCGGTCGACAGGTCCGCGCGGAGCGCCATGTCGGACTCGTGGATGGCCTGGAAGCCGCGGATCGACGAGCCGTCGAAGGCGAGCTCCTCGGTCGGGTCGAAGACCGCCGCCGGGATGGTGAAGTGCTGCATCACACCGGGCAGGTCGCAGAACCGGACGTCGATGAACTTGACGTCTTCGTCGGCGATGTACTTCTTCACGTCGTCGGCGTTCTGGAACATCCAACTCCTCCTACTCCCGGCCCGGGCGGGACGGGGTTGCAGCTCGTTGTGCGGCCAGTGCGGTGGCACACGCTGGACCCGACCATAGGCAGACCGGATTTCTCAAGCATGACCCATTTGTTTCGCTGAAGTTAACCGGGCCGGGTGTGAGCAGCGCCTCGTGACCGTGTGGTGACCGGTTCCGGGCGGGTTCCGGGCAGGTTTCCGGGGGTGCCGGAATGTGCCTGTTCCACCCGCCCGGCAGGGGTACGGGGCGGGCGCAGTACCGTGGTCGGGTGGACAACAGGCAAGCAATCGGATCGTGGCTCTCCGGGCCGCGCGCGGCCGCCGAGGACATGGGCGCCGACTTCGGGTACCGGGGCAAGCGGCTCGGACTCCCCGAGCAGGGGCCGGGGGCCGCCGCACCGCTCGGCCGCCGTTTCGGCGCGATCTTCGTCGACTGGGCCCTGTGCATGGTGATCGCATACGGGCTGTTCGCTCGCGGTGACCAGCAGGCGGCCGGCAACTGGGCGGTGGGGATCTTCCTCGTACTGAGCCTGCTCACCGTCGGCACCGTCGGCTGCACGCCCGGCAAGCGCCTCATGGGCATCAGGGTCGTCGCCGAGGGCGGCGGACGGCTGGGTCTCGGGAGGGTGCTGGTGCGCACCGTGCTGCTGTGCCTGGTGATCCCGGCCCTGGTCTGGGACCGCGACGGCCGGGGGCTGCACGACCGGGTGGCCCGCGCCGTCCAGATCCGCAGCTGAGGCGGGGTACGACGCGTACGGCGGATACGAAGAGGGCGGGTCACGAACTCCTGGTTCGTGACCCGCCCTCTTCGTATCCGCCGTATCCCTACGTCAGCGCATCTTTCCGCCGCGCGGCATCCGCATGCCCTTCGGCGTCGGGCCCTTCGGCAGCGGCATGTTGCTCATCAGGTCGCCCATCGCGCGCAGCCGGTCGTTGGCGGCGGTCACCTGGGGGCCGGTCAGGACGCGCGGCAGCTTCAGCATCTTGGTGCGCACCTTCTTGAGCGGCACCTGGCCCTCGCCGTTGCCGACGATGATGTCGTGCACGGGTACGTCGACCACGATGCGCGCCATCTTCCTCTTCTCGGCCGCGAGCAGGGACTTCACCCGGTTCGGGTTGCCCTCCGCCACCAGCACGATGCCCGCCTTGCCCACGGCGCGGTGGACGACGTCCTGGCTGCGGTTCATCGCGACAGCGGGGGTCGTGGACCAGCCGCGGCCCACGCGGTCCAGCACCGCCGCCGCAGCGCCCGGCTGTCCCTCCATCTGCCCGAAGGCGGCCCGCTCGGCACGCCGTCCGAAGACGATCGCCATCGCGAGGAGGGCGAGCACGAAGCCCAGGATGCCCACGTAGATCGGGTGGTTGATCAAGAAACCGATCGCGAGGAGGACACCGAAGGTGACGATTCCCACACCCGCGACGACAAGACCGATCTTGGAGTCGGTCCGCCTGGTCATCTTGTAGGTCAGGGCGATCTGCTTGAGCCGCCCCGCGTTCTCGGCGCTGTCCGCGCCTTCAGTGGTTTTTGCCTTCCTCGCCATGCAACGAAGTTTACGTGGCCTAAGAACGGTGCTCGGCCACGGCCTCCAGTACGGACTCGGACTCGACCCGGTCCTTGGCCCGGCGGCGGTCCTCCAGGACGGCCGTCCAGGCGTTGCGGCGGGCGGTGCGCTGGCCGCTGCTCAGCAGTAGCGACTCGACGGCGCGGAGGGCGTTGGTGACGGTCGGAATGGCTGTGGCGCGTACCGGCGCGGCCTGCATCGTGGAAGTCCCCTCGGAACGGATGCGCGCACTGAGCGGCGCTCAGTGGCGGACTGTGTTGCGCGGACTGGATACGGAAGCGGCGTGGCCAGCGGCCGGGAAGCCACCGCGCTGCGTGCATCCAGGGTCACTGCTCGGTGTTACCAGCGCATGACCGGTCGGTCAAACACCAATGAAACCTTGATAGCGCCGCCGCGCACGTCGGCACGGCCCATCCGCGCCTCCGACCTGCGAGGAGTGGACGAGCCGCGTCGAACCAGCTATTACTGTTCAGTAACTTCTTGTGCCCGGTTTCACACGGGCGCCCGGCTACGCGGTCGGCGCGGCGGCGGCGTCGCGCCGCTCGATCGCCTGCTGGAAGAGCCGGCCCGCGCGGTACGAGGAACGGACCAGCGGCCCGGACATCACACCGGAGTAGCCGATCGCGTCGGCCTCGTCCTTCAGCTCCACGAACTCGTGCGGCTTCACCCAGCGCTCGACCGGGTGGTGGCGCGGGGTCGGCCGCAGGTACTGCGTGATCGTGATGAGCTCGCAACCCGCGTCGTGCAGGTCGCGGAGCGCCTGGCTGACTTCCTCGCGGGTCTCGCCCATGCCGAGGATCAGGTTGGACTTGGTCACCAGACCGGCCTCACGGGCCCGGGTGATGACCTCCAGGGAACGCTCGTACCGGAAGCCGGGGCGGATCCGCTTGAAGATCCGCGGCACCGTCTCCACGTTGTGCCCCAGCACCTCGGGGCGAGAGGAGAAGACCTCCGCGAGCTGCGCGGGCTCGGCGTTGAAGTCGGGGATCAGCAGCTCCACCTTGGTGTGGCCGCCCTCCCGCTCCGCCGTCTGCGCGTGGATCTGGCGCACGGTCTCCGCGTACAGCCAGGCACCGCCGTCCTCCAGGTCGTCGCGGGCGACGCCGGTGATGGTGGCGTAGTTCAGGTCCATCGTGACGACCGACTCGCCGACGCGGCGGGGCTCGTCCCGGTCCAGCGCCTGCGGCTTGCCCGTGTCGATCTGGCAGAAGTCACAGCGCCGGGTGCACTGGTCGCCGCCGATGAGGAACGTGGCCTCGCGGTCCTCCCAGCACTCGAAGATGTTGGGGCAGCCCGCCTCCTGGCACACCGTGTGCAGACCCTCGCTCTTCACGAGCTTCTGCAGCTGGTTGTACTCGGGGCCCATCTTCGCCCGGGTTTTGATCCACTCGGGCTTCCGCTCGATGGGGGTCTGGCTGTTCCGGACCTCAAGGCGCAGCATCTTGCGCCCGTCGGGTGCGACAGCGGACACTCCGGCACTCCCCTTTGCTTTCACTGCATTGGATTCTTCGGCGAACACCAGGGTACGCCCGTGGTTCATACGGCTTTACGTCTGGCCAACCTGTGGCCGGCAGGGCCTATTCCCGGAGCGGTGCTCCGAGCGTCATGCCGTGGCCACGGCCTCGACCGGGCGCTCGATGATGCGCGGAGCGAGCTCGGCGTACTCCAGGACGTCCCGCAGGTGCTTCTCGACGACCGGGAGCACGTCCGCGATCGTGAGGTCGCGGCCCAGCTCGTACGCCAGTGAGGTGACGCCCGCGTCCCGGATGCCGCACGGCACGATCCGGTCGAAGGAGGTGTTGTCCGGGTTCACGTTGAGCGCGAAACCGTGCATCGTCACGCCCTTGGCGACCCGGATGCCGATCGCGGCCAGCTTGCGGTCCTCGCGCCGCTGGCCGGCGTTGGACGGGGCGTACTCGGGGCCGTTCAGCCGGGCGTCGAACTCCTCGTCCTGGAGCCTGGGGTCGAAGTCCAGGGAGAGCCCGCCGATCGCCGGACGCCCCTCGACCCGGTCCCCGAGCACCCACACGCCGCTGCGGCCCTCGACCCGGCTGGTCTCCACCCCGAAATCGGCCGCCGCACGGATCAGCGCCTCCTCCAGGCGGCGGACGTGCGCGACGACGTCCACCGGGCGCGGCAGCTTCTGGATGGGGTAGCCGACCAGCTGGCCCGGCCCGTGCCAGGTGATCTTGCCGCCTCGGTCCACGTCGATGACCGGCGTGCCGTCCAGGGGGCGCTCGCTGTCCAGCGTGCGCCGGCCCGCCGTGTAGACGGGCGGGTGCTCCAGCAGCAGGCAGGTGTCGGGGACGGTGTCCTCGAACCGCGCCGCGTGCACCTCGCGCTGCTTCTGCCAGGCCTCCCGGTAGTCGACGGATTCCTCGCCGAACCCCAGACGGACGAACCGAAGCTCAGTCACGGCAGCAGCCTTTCTCCTTGCGGTGCCGGGAGCCGGGAAGTGTCCCTCGCGCCACGTCACCATGCACCGAATCGCGCCACCCGCAACTGTACGACCGGCGTCCGAGTGCCGGCTGGGCAGGTGGTTCCCGTCAGCTTCTCCGCAATCCTCACACGATCGGATGAAAGTGAAGCGAAGGGGGCCGAGCTCGCCCCTGAGGCCGCTAAATTCGCGCCGTTCCATAAGGGCTGCCCGCCCGGCCCCGAAGGCAGGAGACCGTACAGCTGATGTCGGATCGACCTCCGCAGCGCACGCCCAACCGCCGACTCGCCTCGCTCATCACCGAAGCCGGTTTCTCCAACGCCGGCCTCGCCCGCCGGGTGGACCAGCTCGGCCTCGAACACGGCCTGGACCTGCGGTACGACAAGACCTCCGTGACCCGCTGGCTGCGCGGACAGCAGCCGCGCGGGACCACCCCGGCGCTGATCGCGGAGGTCTTCACCCGGCGGCTGGGGCGCAGACTCTCCGCCCAGGACCTGGGCCTCGATGCCTGTGCCCCCGTCTACGCGGGCCTGGAGTTCGCCGCCACCCCCGCAGAGGCGGTCGACATCGTCAGCGGGCTGTGGCGGAAGGACTCCGGCAGCCATGCGGAGCTGCGGAAGATCGCCTTCACCCCGGCAGGCCTGGTCGTCCCCAGCCGGGACTGGCTGATCGGCCGGGCGGACGAGTGGGTGGCGCGCGGCGTCGAGCCCGGAGCGGTCATGGGGGCGGCCGGCGGGCCGGTGAGGGCCGGTGGTGTTCCCGGGAAGGGCGTGGCCGGCCGGGCCCCCGGCGCCCAGGCACCCGGCGGCCCGCGCGGTCCGTCCGGACCGAACGGCGGCCACGGCGGCTACGGCACCGGAGTGAACGGGCACCCCGGGGGGCTCACCGCGCCCGGCGGCCCCGGTGGCGGTCTCGG
>CBRG010000223.1 GCA_000470535.1 Streptomyces sp. AW19M42 | reverse complement strand
TCACCCTGCCGTCTGCCGCGCGGCGCCATGCACGCCGAGAGCACGCACCTGACGCCGCGCGGCCGCCCTTCGGGCGACGACGGCAGTGTGACGGCAAAGACAGGCCCTAAGCTGCCGCCATGCTGAAAGTGGGCCTGACCGGTGGAATCGGCGCCGGCAAGAGTGAAGTGTCCTCGTTGCTCGTCGGCCACGGAGCCGTCCTCGTCGACGCGGACCGGATCGCCCGCGAGGTCGTCGAACCCGGCACCCCCGGGCTCGCCGCTCTCGTCGAGGAGTTCGGCACCGGGATCCTCGCCCCGGACGGCACCCTGGACCGGCCTAAGCTCGGCTCGATCGTCTTCTCCGACGCCGACCGGCTGGCCGCTCTCAACGCGATCGTCCACCCGCTGGTCGGTGCCCGCTCCGCCGAGCTGGAGCGCGCCGCGGGCGCCGACTCCGTGGTCGTCCACGACGTCCCCCTCCTTACGGAGAACGGCCTCGCCCCCCTGTACGACCTGGTCGTCGTCGTCGACGCCGCTCCCGCGACCCAGCTCGACCGGCTCGTGCGACTGCGTGGGATGACGGCGGCGGATGCGCGGGCCCGGATGGCCGCGCAGGCCGGCCGCGAGGAGCGGCTCGCCGTCGCGGACCTGGTCATCGACAACGACGGACCGGTCGAGGCCCTGGCCCCGCAGGTCCGCGAGGTCTGGTCGCAACTGGTGCGACGGGCCGCGGCGGGCTGACCCGGACCGGAATAACGGGCCCCGGAGCGACGTTCACACCGAGGTGGCCGAGGGAAGGATGGGACTGTGCCCGAGAGGAACCCGGAAACCCACGTCATAGACTTCCGCGCGGCCGAGCAACTGCTGGCGGCGCGTGATCCCCGGGGTGCCGTGAAGCTGCTCGACTCGGTGATCGCCTCGCATCCGGAGAACACCGCAGCCCGGCTGCTGCGCGCCCGCGCCTTCTTCGCGGCCGCCCAACTGCGCCCCGCCGAGCTCGAATTCGAACTCGTCCTGGAACGCGAGCCGGACAACGCCTTCGCGCACTTCGCGCTGGCCCGCACCTTCGAGCGGGCCGGCCATCCGGAACGGGCCACCCGCCACTTCAGGCTCGCGGCGGCTCTCGACCCCAACCCGGAGTACCTGAGGGCGGCTCGCTTCGACGGTTGACGCGGTGGACGATCACCACCGGATCCACCAGGACCACGACGAGCAGTACACCGCGGGCGGCGGCCCGTCCCGGGCGGCCGGTCTGCGTGCATGCCGTCAGGCCGAACACGGCCCAGGCCCCCATAGACTCGGGCGGAGCCGCATGCGGCGGACCGACGAGAGGGTGGGGTTTCCGGCGATGAGCGGTGCGGCATGGGGAAACGGTTCCGTCCGAAGGGCCCGGGTCCGGGGATGTCTGCTGGGCGGGGCGATCGGGGACGCGCTGGGTAATCCGGTGGAGTTCCTGTCGCTCGCGGGTATCCGGCGGGCCCACGGGGAGCAGGGCGTACGCGGCCTGACGGCCGAAGAGGACGGGGTCACCGGGCGGATCACGGACGACACCCAGATGACGCTCTTCACCGCGGAGGGGCTGATCAGGGCCCACTCCCGGGCCATGGCCAAGGGCATCGGCGGCGCCGAGACCGCGGTCATCAGACACGCCTACCTGCGCTGGCTCGACACCCAGAACCACCCCGCGCCCCCCGCCCGCGGCGGCGAAGACCTGGTCCGGACCGGCTGGCTCAGGGAACAGCCCTGGCTGTACGCGCGACGGGCCCCCGGCAACGCCTGCCTGACCGGGCTCACGGACGGCCACACCCCGGACCCGAGGGCCCCGCTCGGCAGGCCCGGCCCGGTCAACACCGACTCCAAGGGCTGCGGCACGGTGATGCGCTCCGCCCCCTTCGGGCTGACCGGCGGGCCTGCGGACGAGAGCTTCGGGCTGGCCGCCCGCTGTGCGCAGATCACCCACGGCCACCCCACCGGCGCCTACGCGGCCGGTGCGCTCGCGGCGGTCGTCGCCCACCTCCTGGAGGGCGACTCGCTGCCCGGTGCCGTGCTGCGGGCCATGGAGCTGCTGGCCCGCCACCCCGGCCACCAGGAGACGTCCGCCGCGCTCCGGGCGGCCTTCGAGCTGGCCGGCCGGGGAGCACCGAGCGCGGAGAAGGTGGAGTCGCTCGGTGCGGGCTGGGTGGCCGAGGAGGCCCTCGCCATCGCCGTGTACTGCGCGCTGGTCCTGCCGCGCGCGGATCAGGTGGGCGAGGCCCTGCTGCTCTCGGTCAACCACTCGGGCGACAGCGACTCCACCGGCGCCGTCTGCGGCAACCTGCTCGGCGCCCACCACGGCGACGTACACCTTCCGCCGTCCTGGCTGGTGCGCACCGAGGGACGGGCGGTGATCGCCGAGGTGGCCGACGACCTGTCCCTGGAGTTCGAGCACGCGGTCGAGTGGCCGGCCGGCCGCTACCCCGGGTGCTGACGTGAACTGAGCCGCCGGTCCGCCGGTCCGCCGGTCCGCCGGTCCGCCGGTCCGCCGGTCCGCCGGTCAGTCGGTCAGGAGCTTGGCGCGCAGGGCCTCCACGGTCGCCGCGTCGAGCTTCAGCCCCTCGCGTACGTAGGTGTCGAAGTCGCCGTACAGGTGGTCCGCCTCGTCGAACGCGGCGCGCAGCCAGCTCAGTTCGACGGCCTCCGGGTTTCCGGTGTACTGGTTGCTGGCGAGGAAGTCCGCCTCGACCGTGGCGCGCGGGACGCCGAGCAGGGTGAGCAGGACGGCGGTGCCCCAGCCGGTCCGGTCCTTGCCGGCGCTGCAGTGGAACACCGTGGCGCCCGAGGCGTTCGTGGCGACGGCCGTGACCAGGTCGTGGAACGCGTAGTCCCCGCCCACGAAGTTGACCATGAACGGGTAGCCGATGGACTGGCCCAGGTCGGACGAGCCGGAGAAGAGGCCGGCGGCGACGGCCTGGGCCAGGGTCATCAGGGCCGAGTCGTGGAAGCGGACGCCGTGGCTGAGCGAGACGACATCCGCGACCTGGTAGGCGACACCGGCCGGCAGCCGGTCCGGGTCGTCGTGGCGCTCCATGGCGTTGCGCAGGTCCACGTCGAGCGTGAGGTGCTGGGAGACCAGCCGCTGCTGCTCGGCGTCGGTGAGGCTGTTCAGTTTGCCGGAGCGGTAGACCAGACCGGAGCGGACCCAGCGCCCGTCGGTGGTGCGGTAGCCGCCGATGTCACGGAAGTTGCGGGCGGACTCCAGGCCGAGGGAGCGGTCCGCGACGACCAGCGGGCTTCCGCCGTCCGCGACCAGCCGGAAGTACCAGCGTCCGGACTCCGGGAGCGTCCCGGCGGGCACGGTCAGCGAGCCGGTGCCCGGGGCCGTCCCGAGGGGGACGCCGGTGGTGGCGTCGGGGGAGGTGACGGCGGTGACGGTCACCGACGCGGCGGGGGACGCCCAGGAGAGGGTGTGGCCGCCGTCGGCCGTGCGCGCGGCGGTGGCGGAGGTGAACGGTACGGCGGACCGCGCCGTGGCCGTCGCCGTCGCGGCGGGCGGGGCCGCGAGCGCGGACGGGACCAGTGCCGTACCGGCGAGGAGGGCGGCCGCGACGGCGGCTCCGGCTATGCGGTGCGTACGCATGGGTGCTCCTTGTCTGTGCCCTGCGGGAGTCCTGGCCCGGCGGGGCGGGGGAGGTGTCAGGAGGTGGGGGTGGCGGTGCACGGGGTGGTGCCGCAGACATTGATGACACGGCCGGTGGTCAGGAAGGTGGCCTTCTGCTGACGTGCGGCGGGCGAGTTGCGGGGATCCTCGTGCGGGTCGTGGCCGTACTCGGGCCCGGCTGGCGGCGTGTTGGTGAGGGGCGGCGTCGGTGTGCCGCTGTCCCACACGGTCATGGCCGAGCCCCGGGAGGGCGGTCGACCCGGTCCGATCCGGCGGATGCCCCAGTACGGGACGGTGTCCGGGCTCCGTCCTGCGGCGAGCGTGGGTGACAAAATGCGGGTGCCGATCGTGCGCGCCTCCACTTCGGCCGCAGCGTTCGCGACCTGGTGGTCGCCGTAGGCGATGTGCAGCAGTACCTCGTGGTGGTCGGTGAGGTGGTTGGCGTACGCGTTCGTCTCGCTGCGGTCCCACACCATCTGGAACAGCTGCAGGACGAGCTGCTGGTGCAGCTTGTCCGGGTAGGACCCGTCCAGCACCTGCTGGAACGGTGCGAAGTCGGCGCTCCGGTTGAGCAGCAGCCCGTAGTTCATGGCGGTGACGCCCAGCACCCCGCGCCGGATGTCGGGCGAGGCGGCGACGAGTGCGCCGCCGAGGATTGCGCCCTGGCTGTTCCCGTCGTACGCGAGAGCGTGCCGGGTGTCGAGCAGCGGGCGGCCGTCGCCCGTACGGAAGGCGGCGTCGGCGCCCAGCCCCTTGGGGTGGATCAGGGCGCGGCCGAGGAACAGGGCGTTCAGCATGCCCTGCTCGCTGCGTTCGGGGATGGCCGGGAAGAGGCTCGGGTCCGCGAGTCCGCCCAGCACGACGGGGATGTCCTCCTCCGCCATCCCGATCCAGTCCGTCGCGCAGAACGTGAAGTCGTGCTCGGCCGCCATGTCCTTGACGTTGCCCGCACCCACCTCGGAGCGGCGGCCCAGCAGCCCGTGCCCGTAGAGGGACGGGCGCGACGGGGTACGGAACGCCGCGCGGGGGATCTCGCAGCGGAACTCCGCGGTCTGCGTGTTGCCGGGCAGGGCGCGCGGGGTGCCGTCCCCGCCCCGGTTCAGCACGGAACCGGGCGGGCCGCCCGGCAGGTTCAGATAGCTGGGTACGGTGATCCGTCCGGTGACCTCGCGGGCGATCCGGGCGTCCTGGGCGGGGGTGAGGTCGGTGACCCCGGTGACGGCGAAGCCGGGCGAGCGGTCACCGAGTCGGCGGAACGCGTCGTCGCGGACGGTGAAGAGGTCGCCGCTGAGACTGCGGGTGGACGCGACGGTGAAGTCCCAGGCCAGATTGAGCCCTTCGGCCGTGACCCCGGCCCTGCGCAGGGCCGCGAGCGAGGGGCGGAGCCGGTCCTGGCGGGCGCGCAGCGGATCGTGGGCGGGAAGCCGCCGGCCGGCGACGGCGGCGAAGGGGGCGGCCGCCGGGATCGTACGGCCCGCGGCGTTCTTGAGCCGGCGCAGGGCCACGGCGTAGTGGTGGCCGTCGTGGAAGTTGCGGGCGGGGCGGATCAGCAGGGCCTGCCGGGCGGGATCGGTGGCGTTGGCGTCGAGTTCGGCCCAGTACGGCCACCGCTCACCCGTCGTGGTGTCCAGAAGGACGACCGGGGCGTCCCGGTCGAGGGAGCGGCCGATGTCGGTGAGCGGGGCCGCGCCGGTCGCGGCCAGGTCGAGCCCCGGCACCTGGGCGATCAGGGCGGAGCCGGGGGAGAAGCCGTCGGACCGGTTCCAGGCGGCCGGGTCGACCGGCAGGCCGGTCGCGGGGCGGGGGATCATCGCGGTGTCGAAGGACACCCGGCGGCCCGTGCCGCTGCCCGGGTCCGGCCGGGTGTACCAGTCGTTGGGGAACGGCAGCAGGCACTCGGCGGGTGCCAGCGGGTCGCAGCCCCGCTCCGATGCGTGGCCCGCCGGGTCCGCCTGGGCCGGCGGGCCGAGGAGCGCGGCGGCGCCGAGCGCGGCCGCGAGCAGACCGTTGAGCAGCCGCTGCCGCACGTGTCAGCTCCCCTGGAGGTGTGCGCCGAGGATGCGGGCGTAGTTCGCCTCGCCCTGCCGGTTCGGGTGCAGGGGTGCGGCGGCGGCTGTCGGCACGTACCCCTCGACCCACTTGTCCGACGGGGCCTGGCAGGAGTCGTGGCCCTTGCTGGGCGTGGCGAGGTCGATGTACTCGGCGCCGTGCGCGGCGCTCTGCTCGGCGATCACCGTGTTCATCCGGTCGACGCTGCCCTGGAGGAAGTCGGCGTCCACCGGCAGCACCGGCTGGAGAGGCCAGCAGCCGCCGGGCTTGATGTACAGCCCGTAGCCCGTGACGATCACCCTGGCCTGCGGCGAACGCTGATGGATTCCGTCCAGCACGGCGGCCAGCCGGGGGACGAACTCCGCGATCCGCTGCCCCACCTGGTCCACCCCGCCCTCGTTGTACTTGTCCTTGCAGGGAGTGGCGGCCGGGTCGAGGTTGGTGCAGCCCTGCGCGATGCCGACCAGGCCGGTGTCGTTGCCGCCGATGGTCAGGGTCACCAGATCGGTGTCCGCGCGCAGCGCGTCGAACTGGGGCGGCGCCGAGCCCATGGGGACGTCGAGCAGGGAGAGCGACTGCTTCTCCGTCATGTGCTTGGACGCGGCGCCGCTGCAGGTGACGTCGGTCAGTGCGGCGCCGATGCTGGCCGCCAGCTCGTGCGGGTAGTTGTGCGTGGAGCGTCCGCAGGCCAGGGGCCCGGTGATGTCCGGGATGAGCGGACCGGAGGCCATCGAGTCCCCGAGCGCGACGTACGAAGTGCTGTCGTCGGCTGCCGCCCAGGCGCCGGACGCGCCGGTGCCGACGGCCAGTCCGGTCAGTGCGAGTGCGCAGACCGCTGTTCTGACGGTCCGGCAGAATGCCTTGTTCCGGGACGAGTTCACGGCGACCTCCGGTGGTGGGGAAGAGGTGGGGCATGGCGGGTGTCGCCGGTCATCATGCAGACTCGAACGCCGTCGTTTAACTGGTGGGTAACGCAGACTTCCGCGGGGGCTTTTGTGACGCGTGACAACGAGCGGACCGTTGTGAGGGGTGCGGGCGCGGGCCCGCGGGCCTGCGGGCCGTCGCCGCTGTGTATCGCCGGACGGCCGGTCGCCGCCCAGTTGCGCGCCCGCGCACCCGCCCTGACCAGCCGCGTCGTCGACCGGCTGCTGAGCGATCTGCCGGTCTACGCGGAACTGCCCCACGAGGAGATCGCGGGCGATATCGCGGACATCGTCCAGCACAATCTGCGACTCTTCGCCGACGTCGTCGAGCACCGGCGCCCCGCCACCGACGCCGAACTCGCCCAGCAGCGCGACTCGGCGGCCCAGCGCGCGGAGGAGGGCGTGCCGCTCGACGCCATCCTCACCGCGTACCAGGTCGGCACCGCGATGTGCTGGCAGGAGACCGCTCAGGACGCGGGCCCCGCCGACCTGCCGGCTGTCCTGGAGATCATGGACCGCATCATGGTCCTCCAGCAGCAGCTGACCTCAGCGGTCAGCGGCGCCTATCTGGAGGCCCGGCAGATCCTGGACAGTCAGGAACACGGCGGCCGGCACGCCCTGATGGCGGCCCTGCTGACCGGTGAGTCCCTGGAGCTCCTCACGCAGCGCACCGGGCTGCGTCCGGCGGCCGGCTACCTGACGATGACGCTCGCGCTCGCCCCGCACCCCGACGAGGTGGGCCAGATCCCCGGGCCCGGCACGGGGGTGGCCCCCCGCCGCAAGATCCGCCGCATCCGCACGGCCCTGGACCGGTTCGCCGGCACACCCGCGCTGACCGCTCTCGACGCCTCGGGCGGCACCGTCCTGCTGCCCGTCGCGGAGCCGCCGCCGTGGGACGGACCCGGCGGGCTGTGCGAGCTGATCGCCGAGGCGACCTCGGCGGCCGGGGTACCCGTCACCGCGGCCGCAGAGACCGCGGAACCGGCGGCGGTCCCGGCCGCCGTGGCCCGTAACGCCGAGATCGTCGACCTGGTCGCCCGCACCGGTCGGCCCGCCGGGCTGTACCGGCTGGCCGACGTACTGCTGGAGTACCAGCTGAGCCGGCCCAGCGAGGCGCTGCACGGACTCGCCCGGCTGCTGAGCCCGTTGGAGGCCAAACCGGAGCTGCTGCGCACGCTGGAGACCTACCTAGGACACGGCCTGGACCGCAGGGCCGCCGCAGCCGCCCTGCACGTCCACCCCAACACCGTCGACTACCGCATCCGCCGCATCGACCGGCTGACCGGCCTCTCCCCGGCCCGCCCCGACGACCTCCAGTACCTCAGCGCCGCGTTGGTCGCGCGCCGGTCGGTGTGAGGCGCGGAAGGGAACGACGGCCGTGGACCGTTCGTTCGGTGACGTATGAGTGAGCCACTGGTACGCGAGGGTTATTCGGGGACGGGACCCGGCGGAATCACCCCGGACGGCTGCGCGGTGGAGCTTTACACCCGGCTGTCAGTCGGTGACGAACCGGACGTGATCGCCGGGGCGGTCCCGGCCGGAGCGAGCATCCTGGAGCTGGGCTGCGGGGCGGGCCGGGTGACGCACCCGCTGGTCCGGCGCGGCTTCGACGTCACCGCCGTGGACGAGTCGGCCGAGATGCTTGATCAGGTGCGCGGCGCGCGGAAGGTGTGCGGCCCCATCGAGTCCCTGGACCTCGGTGAGGAGACTTTCGACGTGGTGATGCTGGCGTCCTTCCTGGTACACGCGGGTGACCACCGGGTGCGGGACGGGCTGCTGCGGACCTGCCGGAGATACGTGCGCGACGGCGGGGTGGTGCTGATCCAGCGCGAGGGCGAGGACTACCACAGCGGTCTGCCGCGCGAGCGGGTCGACCCGTCCGGGTACACGGTCCGGATCGTTTCCTCCGAGCCGGTCGGCGACGGGGTGCGTTCGGTGCGCGCCGAGTACGACTTCGGCGACGCGCGATGGACGCAGACGTTCCTGGCCCGGCCGTTGTCGAAGGAGGAGTTCGAGGGGCATCTCAAGGCGGCGGGGCTGCGCGTGGACCGCTACCTCACCGACGACGGGGTGTGGGTGCGGGCCCTGCCCCAGTAGCCGGGACCCAGGGCTGCGGCACCGCACCGGACGGCGGCCCGGGGGGAGCCCGGGTCAGTGCACCGTGGTGAAGCTGCGCCAGGGCAGCGAGTCGGGAGCCTTCTGGTCGGTGAGCCTGGTGGCCAGATAGGTCGTACCGGGCCCGGTGCAGTCCCGGGTGCGGTACAGGATGATGTCGATCAGTGTGCCGTTCTCCACTTCCTTGGCGCCCGCGGGGGCCAGCGGGTGGCATCCCCGTACCGAGGGGCTGTTCACCTGGATCACGGCCTTCCGCTCGGTCGTGTAGGTGACCGGACCGACCGCGGTCCGGCCGAGGCCCGAACAGCCCGCGAGTGTGAGGGTCAGGAGGGCGGTCCCGGCTGCGGCGCCGAGGCGGCGTCGTCGGTTGTCGATCACGGGCATGGCAGGTCCTCGTCTGTCTCGTCCGGCTCATCCGTACGCGCTCCGTCACGCGGCCCCGTACGCCACGGGGGTACGTGCTGACGCTGGTCACCTTGCCCGCTCGCCGTCCGCCCGGCATCCGGGAGACCGCCGGGCGGGCTACCGGCGCGAGGAATGTCCGGACAGGGGTTCGACTGGTGTCGGATCAGGGCATACCGTGGTAATAGCGTCTTATTCGGCGTGGAGTGAGTGTTCGGTGTTTCCGGCTGGCAGGGGGCCGTCATGGTTCAGGTGCTCTTGACCGCATTGGTTGTGGTGGTCCTGGCGGGTGTCGCCTACACGGTGGCCGCCGCCCGGGTCGTCAAGCAGTACGAGCGCGGTGTGGTGCTCAGATTCGGCCGGCTCCGCAGCGACGTGCGAAACCCCGGATTCACCATGGTGCTCCCCGGCGTGGACCGGCTGCGCAAGGTCAACATGCAGATCGTGACGATGCCGGTGCCCGCGCAGGACGGGATCACCCGGGACAACGTCACCGTGCGGGTGGACGCGGTCATCTACTTCAAGGTGGTCGACGCCGCGAGCGCGGTCGTCGAGGTGGAGGACTACCGGTTCGCCGTCTCGCAGATGGCGCAGACGTCCCTGCGGTCGATCATCGGCAAGAGCGATCTGGACGATCTGCTCTCCAACCGGGAGAAGCTGAACCAGGGCCTGGAGCTGATGATCGACAGCCCCGCGGTCGGCTGGGGCGTACAGATCGACCGGGTGGAGATCAAGGACGTCTCTCTGCCGGAGACGATGAAACGCTCCATGGCGCGTCAGGCGGAGGCGGACCGTGAGAGGCGCGCCCGGGTCATCAACGCCGACGCGGAGCTCCAGGCGTCGAAGAAGCTGTCCCAGGCGGCAGCCGAGATGTCCTCCCAGCCCGCGGCGCTGCAGCTGAGGCTGCTCCAGACCGTGGTGGCGGTGGCCGCGGAGAAGAACTCCACCCTGGTACTGCCGTTCCCGGTGGAGCTGCTCCGCTTCCTGGAACGGGCCCAGCAGCCGACATCGCCGGAGCCCGTGGAGTCCGCGCCGCAGGTACCGAAGGCCCCGGCCGGCACGGCACCGCCGGTGGAGCCGGAGCCCGTGGAGTCGGTGGAGGCCGCGGGACCCGTGGAGTCGGTGGAGGCCGTGGAACCGGCGGAGGCCGTACCTTCGTCCACGGCTCCGGCCGCGTCCGCGGCTTCGTCGCCGGGTGCGTCTCCGACGCCCGGTCCGGCGCGGACGGCTCCCGCGCCCGAGCAGGCACCCGCCGCCGCGAGCCCCCGGCCCCGTCCCGCACCCGCCGGATCGAAACCGCTCGCCAGGCACTGACGACACCGCCCACGGGCCCGCCGCCGACCCCGTCCGGAGAGCGGGGGCGCAAGCGGGCCCGTGGTCCGCTGTCAGACCCCCCGCCTAGACTCGCGAGTCAGAGGGATCCGGTGCCGGACGGGCGCCGGGGACCGGGACCCGAGCCCTTGACCAGGGCCTTGGACGTGAGGGGAGGGGCCGGTGGCCATCGCATCACCGCCGCAGGACGCGGCTGTCGGCCGTCTGCTGCGCTGTGCGGCCGTCTTCCTTCCCGCACCGCTGCCGCGGGAGGGTCGCGTCGCGTTCTGGGATCCGGAGGGGGCCCCGCTCCCCGCCGCGACGACCGGTCTCGCCGCGACGACCGGCCCCGGTGAGGCGCCCGGCAGTGGCTCCGCCTCCGGCGCGGGCTCGGCCTCCGGCGCGGACGGCCGGGTCTCCGAGATCACCGTCATCCGACGGCACGGCGATCAGGGCGACGTCCGCCGGCAGACCGTGCCGGCCCTCGTGCTGCCCCTCGCCGACGCCGTACCCCTGCTGGCCCGTGCCCGGCACCAGCAGTCCGCCCACCCCGCCACCCGGTGCTGGGGCGCCGCCTCGCTGCACGCGCTCCATCTGGTGGCCGACGGCCGGATGCTCCCCGGGCTGACGCCCGACGACCACGACGCCTGGCGGGCCGGGCCGCGCGCCGCAGAGGACGTCGCACATCTGCGTGCGGTCGCCGCGGCCATGCCCCCCGAGGGGTACGCGGTGCCGTTCCCCGACCGCACGCCCCTCCAGGTCCCCGAGCCCGAGCAGCTCATCGGCTCCTTCCTCGACGCGGTGGCAGACACCCTGCCCCGCACCCCCGCGGCGGCGTTCGCCATGGGGGCGCCCTTCGCCGCCAGGGACGCCCAGCACCTGCCCGGCGCCCGGGAGTGGGCGGTGGCGGTCGCGGCCGGACTCGACGCGGGCGTACGGGTGTCGCTGCGCCTGGACCTCTCCGCGTACGAACTCTTCGACACGACGGATTCCGGCGGCGCCGTGGATTCCGACGGTGCGACGCAGTTCGACGGCATGCCGGAGTCGGCCGACGGCACGGCCGGTCCCGGCCGCCCCGGAGTCGCCGCGCGCCACGCCGCGGCGGCTGTCACCCAGGTGCACAGCCTCGCGGACCCGACCTACGTCGTCGATGCCGCCGCCCTGTGGAACGGCGGGGCGGGCGAGCCCTTCGGCCCGCGCGCCCGCATCGACGCCGTGCTCGCGCTGCGCCGCGCCGCCCGCGTCTGGGCCCCACTGGAACGGCTCCTCGACCAGCCCGTCCCCGATGTACTGGCCCTCACAGAGGACGAGTTGTACGAGCTGCTGAGCGATGCCGGGGCCCGGCTCTCGGCCGCCGGGGTGAGCGTGCACTGGCCCCGGGAGCTGGCCCGCTCGCTCACCGCGGCCGCCGTGGTGCGGCCCGCGCCGGGCACCGCCACCGACGGCACGGCGTTCTTCGACGCCGAACAGCTCTTCGCCTTCAACTGGCAGCTCTCGCTGGGGGACCAGCAGCTCACCGAGGCCGAGATGGACGTGCTGGCCGAAGCCCACCGGCCCGTCGTGCGGCTGCGGGACCAGTGGGTCGTCGTCGACCCCGCGCTCGTGCGCAAGGCGCGCAAGCGGGAGCTCGGCCTGCTCGACCCGGTGGACGCCCTCGCTGTCGCCCTGACCGGCAGCGCCGAGGTGGACGGCGAGCAGGTCGACGCCGTGCCCGTCGGCGCGCTCGCCGCGCTCCGCAGCCGCATCATCGACGACGACACCACGATCGCACCGCCGCCCGGCCTCGACGCGACACTCCGCGACTACCAGCTGCGCGGTCTCGCCTGGCTGGACCGGATGACCGCGCTGGGCCTCGGCGGCTGCCTGGCCGACGACATGGGCCTCGGCAAGACGATCACCCTCATCGCCCTCCACCTGCACCGCGCCCATCCCGCGCCCACCCTGGTGATCTGCCCCGCCTCGCTGCTGGGCAACTGGCACCGGGAGATCAACCGCTTCGCCCCCGGCGTGCCCGTGCGCCGGTTCCACGGCACCGACCGCAGCCTCGCCGAGCCCGACGGCGGCTTCGTCCTCACCACGTACGGCACGATGCGCTCCAGCGCCGCCGAACTGGCCGCGCAGAGCTGGGGACTGGTCGTGGCCGACGAGGCGCAGCACGTGAAGAACCCGCACTCCTCGACGGCGAAGGCGCTGCGCACCATCCCGTCCCCGGCCCGGGTCGCCCTGACCGGTACCCCCGTCGAGAACAACCTCTCCGAGCTGTGGGCGCTGCTCGACTGGACGACGCCCGGACTGCTGGGCCCCCTCAAGGCGTTCCGGGCCCGGCACGCCCGGATCGTGGAGAACACCGGCACGGCCGCCGGGATCGGCAACGACGAGGCGGTCGAGCGGCTCTCCCGGCTGGTCCGCCCGTTCCTGCTGCGCCGCAAGAAGTCGGACCCGGGCATCGCACCCGAGCTGCCGCCCAAGACGGAGACCGACCACCCCGTCTTCCTCACCCGCGAACAGGCCACGCTCTACGAGGCCACGGTGCGCGAGACCATGGCGTACATCGAGGCGTCGGAGGGCATCGCCCGGCGCGGCCTCATCATGAAGCTGCTGGCCTCGCTCAAGCAGATCTGCAACCACCCCGCGCAGTATCTGAAGGAGGAGCCGACCCGGCTCACCGGCCGCTCCGGAAAGCTCGCCCTGCTCGACGAACTCCTCGACACGATCCTCGCGGAGGACGGCTCCGTCCTCGTCTTCACCCAGTACGTGACGATGGCCCGGCTGCTCTCCGCACACCTCACCTCGCGGGCGATCCCCTCCCAACTCCTGCACGGCGGTACCCCGGTGCCCGAGCGGGAACGGATGGTGGACCGCTTCCAGTCCGGCGAGGTGCCGGTGTTCCTGCTCTCGCTGAAGGCGGCCGGCACCGGGCTGAACCTCACCAGGGCCGCCCATGTCATCCACTACGACCGCTGGTGGAACCCGGCCGTCGAGGAACAGGCCACGGACCGTGCCTACCGCATCGGGCAGACCCAGCCGGTCCAGGTGCACCGGCTGATCGCCGAGGGCACGGTCGAGGACCGGATCGGTGAGATGCTGCTGGCCAAGCGCGCCCTGGCCGATGCCGTGCTCGGCACCGGGGAGACCGCGCTGACCGAGCTCAGCGACCGCGATCTGGCCGACCTCGTCTCCCTCCGGAGGCCGTCATGAGCCCCCGCCCGCAGTCGCGTCCGCAGTCCCCGCCGGCCGCCGGCGCGGCGAGGCCCGTCGCCCGGTCCCGGCCGGGCCCCGACGACCTGCGGCGGACCTTCGAGGCGGTACCCGCGCGGACGTCCGGCGACGACGAGCCGTTCGCGGACAGCTGGTGGGGCCGGGCCTGGGTGGCGGCGCTCGAAGCCCTGTCGATGGACGCGGCGAGACTCGCAAGAGGCCGTGCGTACGCGGACGGCGGGCATGTCGCCGCGGTCACCGTCACCCCCGGCCGCGTCGTCGCCTATGTGCACGGCAGCAGGCCACGGCCCTACCGTGCCGAACTGCGGCTGCGCACCTTCACCGACGCCGACTGGGACACCCTCCTCGACGCGGTCGCCGCCCGCCCGGACCACCTGGCCGCGCTGCTCACCAAGGAGATGCCGCACTCCCTGGTGGACACGGCGGCCGCCTCCGGGGTCGCGCTGCTCCCCGCGGCGAACGACCTGGACCCCAGCTGCTCCTGCCCCGACCACGGCTGGCCCTGCAAACACGTCTCCGCGCTCTGCTACCAGATGGCCCGGCTCCTGGACGCCGACCCGTTCGTCCTCCTGCTGCTGCGCGGCCGGGGCGAGCGCGAACTCCTGGAGGACCTGGGCCACCGCAACGCCGCGCACTCCGCGCGGGAGCGGCCAGAGGCCCCCGCCGCCCCCTCGGTACCCGCGAAGGACGCGCTGGCGGATCGCTTCCTGCCGCCGCTGCCCGCCCCGTTCCCGGTGTCGCCGCACCCCGGGCAGCCGCCCTCGTACCCGAGTCTGCCCGGCAGCCGCGACCCACTCGCTCTCGACCAGCTCGCCACGGACGCGGCCGCCCGCGCCCACGCCCTGCTCACCACCGGCCGTGACCCGCTCGCCGGGCTCACCCCCTGGCAGGACGCCGTCCGGCTGGCCGCCGCCCGCCCCACCGCGGGGCTGACCGCCACCACCCGCGCCCTCTACCGCGAGCTGGCCTCCGCGACCGGCCGCAACATCACCGACCTGGCCCGCGCCGTCGCCGCCTGGCGTCAGGGCGGGGCCGAGGGGCTGGACGTCCTGGAATCGCAGTGGGACCCCCCGGCGGGCCCGTTCGACCGGGCCCGGCCGGCTCTCGCGGCCGCCGGCTTCCCCCGCTTCCAGCCCCGGCGCAACCACCTCACCCACCCCGGCGGCACGCTCCAGCTCCGCTTCGGCCACGACGGCCGCTGGTACGGCTACGAGTCCGACCCGGGCCAGGACGAGTGGTGGCCGCGCGCCGCACCGGACACCGATCCGGTGGGCGCGCTCCTGGAGCTCAGCGGCGGCTGACCGCTCAGCCCCTCAGGAGGAACATCAGCCCCTTCAGGAGGAACATCAGCCTTCCAGGAGGAACATCAGGCCGATCAGCAGCAGGGCGACGATCGGCAGCACGACCAGCCGCGCCTTGCGGAACGACTGGTCCTCCCGCTGCGCCAGTCCTCGGTCCGCCCCGTGCGCGGTGGCCAGGTGCTCCCCGGCCATGTCGATGATCAGCTCCGTCGTCAGGAGCGACGGACGCCAGTCGCAGTGTGCGCACACCAGGAAGTCGCGGTACGGGTCGTACCGGAAGTCCCGCTCGATGTTGACCGTGAAGACCTGCCCCTGCCCGGTCGTGGCGGTGAAATGACGTATCGCGGCGCCCATGCGGCCTGCCCCCTGCTGATCGGTGTCCGGTGCTCCGGCACCCGGCGGCGGCACAGTACCCGAGGAGCAACCCGGCCCTGCATGCTGGGCCCCGCCCAAAAAGCGCTGGTGCACGCGGTGTTGATATTGCTAGCTTCCTGGGTGTGGCGAAACTCAATCAGATCATCGCAGTGGAGAAGGGCGTCAAGTCCAAGGCTCACCAGGACCTGACGGCGGCGCATCACGGCCTCCAGAAGGCCGGTCTGCTGGCCGGGATCTCCCGGACGTACCAGCCGAAGGACGAGGAGGGCGAGCAGCTGCCGCCCGAGTCGACGCCGGTGCAGATCAAGGCCGAGGACGTGCTGCGCCAGACGGCGACGACCCTCACCCGGCTGTTCGACGTGACCGCCACCAAGGACTGGGCGAACTGCGCAGCCCGCGCAGACATCTCGGTCGACGGCCGGGTGCTGGTGGCCGGCGTGCCGGTGTCGTATCTGCTCTTCCTGGAGAAGCAGCTCACCGACATCACCACCTTCATCCGCAAGCTGCCGGTGCTCGAAGCCTCCGAGGCCTGGGCCCAGGACCCGTCCACCGACTCCTGGAAGACCGAGCCGGTGCGGACACTGCGGACCAAGAAGGTGCCCCGCAACCACGTGAAGGCCGAGGCCACCGAGAAGCACCCGGCGCAGGTCGAGGTGTACTACGAGGACGTCCCGGTCGGCTACTGGACGACCGTGAAGTTCTCCGGGGCGCTGCCCGCGCGGCGCATCAACGAGCTGACCGACCGGATCGAGAAGCTCCAGCAGGCGGTCAAGTTCGCCCGCGAGGAGGCCAACGGCGTGGACGTCACGGACCAGCGGGTGGGTGATGCGGTATTCGGTTACCTCTTCGGGTGACCGACCAAGGAATCCCCGGCGGCGGTCGAAGCCGCCGGGGTGCGCGAGGAGCGCAAAGCTGAAACTGAAGTTTGTCGTGACGACGCGGTTACGGTGGAGGTTCGAGTCCTCCCCCCGGCACTTCCGTAGCTCCTGCGGATGCGGGCCGGGGTGGCCCAACTGGCAGAGGCGGACCGCGATCAATCTCAGACTCTTGCTCCAGACTCAGCATCCGCCGCCTATCGCCGAATCGACCGGGCCCGTGCCCGTGTGCGTCGAGATGCCGGTTCGACTCCGGCCCGCGGAGCTTCGGTCCGCGGTCGTCTAAAGGCAGGATGCGACGACATAAAACTGATACGGGACCTTAAACGTGTCGGCGTGCAAGACAGGCGGCATCACAGGGCTCGGGGGTCGGCTACACCCCCGGGCCCGCTCCTGTTCCGGGGCCGGCGCGTCACGCCTGCGCGGACAGCGACACCCCGCGCCCGGCGAAGAACCGCGCGAACTCGGCAAGCGGAAGCTCCGCCGCCCGGGTCTCCGCGCTCGTGCCCGACGGATTGTGGAAGTGCACGCCCCTGCCGTCGGCGGTACGCGAGGTCAGGAGCACCAGATGGCCGCCGCGCCCCGGTGCGGGCTGCCCGGGATGACGGATCGCGTAGTGCACCGACGCCATGACGGACCGGCCCGCGTCCAGCAGTTCGGGGATCTCCTCCGGGGAGAGGTGCCGGTGGACGGTGGCATCGAGGCCGTGGCTGTCGCGCACGTAGTCGGCGAAGGGGGCGTAGACCAGGCCGCGGATCGCGCCGTCCGGGTCCTCGGTGTACGCGCCGTACCCGAGCGCTCCGTCACGCAGCGCGAAGAGGGGCGGGGCGTCGGCGCCGAGTGCCATGCGCAGACAGGTCATCCCGCAGAGGTGCCCCGCCCAGCGCGCGTACTCCGCTGGCGACTTCGCGCCCGACTCCGCCCACGCGGGGTCGGAGGCCGGGTCCAGGCCGCCCTCGACGATCGGCCCGACCAGCTCGAACGAGGCGAACTGGGTGTGCACGGGAACCCGGCAGGCGGCGCAGGCGGAGCGGCTCACGATCGGTATCCGTTCTTCTCCGGCATCCGGTCACTGCCGGTACCCGGCCAGGAAGCGGCCGATCCGGCTGATGGCCGCGTCAAGATCGTCAGCGTACGGGAGGGTCAGGATCCGGAAGTGGTCGGGCCGCGGCCAGTTGAAGCCGGTGCCCTGCACCACCTGGATCTTCTCCCGCAGCAGCAGGTCCAGGACGAACTTCTCGTCGTCCACGAGAGGGTGCACCTTCGGGTCGATGCGCGGGAAGGCGTACAGCGCGCCCTTCGGCTTCACGCACGACACCCCGGGGATCTCGTTCAGCTTCTCCCAGGCGCGGTTGCGCTGCTCGTACAGCCTGCCGCCCGGCACCACCAGCTCCCGGATCGACTGCCGGCCGCCGAGCGCGGCCTGGATGGCGTACTGAGCCGGGGCGTTGGGGCACAGCCGCATGGAGGCGAGCATGGTCAGCCCCTCCAGATAGCTGCGCGCGTGCTGCTTCGGACCGGACACCACCATCCAGCCCGAACGGAACCCGGCCACCCGGTACGTCTTGGACAGGCCGCTGAAGGTGAGGCAGACCAGGTCGGGGGCGAGGACCGCCACGCTGTGGTGCTCGGCGTCGTCGTACAGGATCTGGTCGTAGATCTCGTCGGCGAACACCATCAGCCCGTGCCTGCGGGCCAGATCGAGGATGGCTTCGAGGACCTCGCGCGGGTAGACGGCGCCGGTCGGATTGTTGGGGTTGATGATCACGACGGCCCTGGTCCGGTCGTTGATCTTCGATGCCATGTCGGCCAGGTCGGGATTCCAGTCCGAGGCCTCGTCGCACATGTAGTGCACGGCCCTGCCGCCGGCCAGTGTCGTCACCGCGGTCCACAGGGGGTAGTCCGGCGACGGGATCAGCACCTCGTCACCGTCCTCCAACAGGCCCTGCACGGCCATCGAGATCAGCTCTGAGACCCCGTTGCCGAGGAAGATGTCGTCCACGCCGACCCCGGCGAGCCCCATCGCCTGGTAGCGCTGCGCCACGGCCCGGCGGGCGGAGAGGATGCCGCGTGAATCGGTGTAGCCGTGGGCCTGCGGGAGCATCCGGATCATGTCCTGGACGATCTCCTCCGGCGCCTCGAAACCGAACTGCGCCGGGTTGCCCGTGTTGAGCCGGAGCACGCTGTGACCCGCCTCCTCCAGGGCGTTGGCGTGCTCGATGACCGGGCCCCGGATCTCGTAGCAGACCTCGTTGAGCTTGCTGGACTGGCGGAATTCCATGCGGTGCCTCCCCGACCCGACTGTGATACTTGGTTTTACCAAGCTTGAGCTTGGAAAGTCCAACAACATGTCTAGACTGCGTCGCATGCCACGTGAGCAACAGCCCGCAACCCGCCCGGCCCGTCGCCGGAGTTACGACCAGTTCTGCGCCGGCGCACGCGCCCTGGACGCCGTCGGTGACCGGTGGACCCTGCTGATCGTCCGTGAACTGCTGGCCGGTCCGCGCCGGTACACGGATCTGCTCGCGGACCTCCCCGGCGTCAGCACGGACGTCCTCGCCTCCCGGCTCAAGGACATGGAGCAGGGCGGACTGGCCACCCGCCGCCGGCTGCCACCGCCCGCCGCCGCCGCGGTGTACGAACTCACCGAACGCGGTCACGGCCTGCTGCCCGTCCTCGCCGCACTGGCCGAGTGGGGAGCGCCCGCCCTCGCGGAACGGCGGCCCACGGACGCGGTCCGGGCGCACTGGTTCGCGCTGCCGCTGCTGCGCGCACTGGAGGGGCCCGGCGGTCCGGCCGGCGCCGGAGTGCTCGACGTGCACCTGGACGAGGGCGAGTTCCACGTCCGTACGGGCCTGCGGGAGCCCGGCAGCGCGGTCTACGGGGACGGTCCGGCCGACCGGGCCGACGCGCGCATCGTGCTCGATGCCGAGCTCTGCCTCGCGCTCGGGCGCGGCGAGGCGACCTTCAGGGAGGCGGTCAGGGACGGGCGGATCGAGGTGTCCGGCGAAGGGCCGCTGGCCGCCCGGCTGCGGGGCGACTGACAGCGACGGGACGGTTCGCCCGGTCGGCTCCTGGGTAGCGTCGGGGCATTTGGGATGCCAGGGGCACCGGATGATGCCCGGGGCACTGATGCGGAGGAGTTGCCCCATGAGACGTGGCGGACAGCAGGGGCGGCCGGTCAAGGCGCTTGTCATCGGGGGCTGTGTGGCAGCGCTCTGCTTCGTGCCGGCGGCGGCCG
>CBRG010000222.1 GCA_000470535.1 Streptomyces sp. AW19M42 | reverse complement strand
CCCCCCCCCCCCCGCCACGACGGCGAGCCCGGCCCAGTGCCGGCGCTCCGGCACCCGCACCCGGGTCGCGAGGAGCACGCCGCCCGCGAGCGCGGCGGCCAGCAGACTGCGCAACGCCACCAGGGACCAGGGGCCGAAGCTCTCCAGGCCCCACGCGGTGGAGGGGAAGGTCAGGGAGAAGGCGAGCACCCCGAGCCCGGAGAGAAGCGTGCCGTTCAGCCCCGCCCGCCGGCCCCCGGGGTCGCCGCCCGGCGCGTCCGGTGCGTGGGCGCGGGCCGCGCCATCCGCTGTGGACCCGACCGCTATCGTGCTGCTGGGAGTAGCGCTATCCTCTGCGTTCATGCATGAGCGTAGCAGTGTGGCTGATCTGGCGGGAGCTGTGCGGAGCGAGCTGAACCGCTACTCACCCGGTGAGAAACTTCCGTCCAGCCGTGCCCTGGTGGAGCGCTTCCGGGCGAGTCCAGTGACCGTCTCGCGGGCCATCGCGCAGCTCGCCGCGGAAGGGCTCGTGGTCACCCGCCCCGGCTCCGGCGCCTTCCGGGCCCAGCCCCGCGGCGCCGCGCCGCTGGCCGGTGACACCTCGTGGCAGGAGGTGTCGCTCAGCGGCGACGGCGGCCCCGAGGCCGTACCCCGCAGCGTCGACGCGTCGGGCGTGCTGGCCACCCTGGCGGCCCCGGCCACCGGCGTCGTCGAGTTCAACGGCGGCTATCTGCACAGCTCGCTCCAGCCGGAACGGGCCCTCGCCGCCGCCCTCGCGCGGGCCGGCCGGCGCCCCGGTGCCTGGGGCCGCCCTCCCACCGACGGGCTGACCGAACTGCGCGCCTGGTTCGCCCACGAGATCGGGCCCGCACTCACCGCCGCCGACGTGCTGATCACCGCCGGCGGCCAGAGCGCGCTGGTCACCGCACTGCGGGCGCTCGCCCCGGCCGGCGCCCCGGTGCTCGTCGAATCGCCCACCTACCCGGGCATGCTGGCGGTGGCGCGGGCCGCAGGGCTGCGGCCCGTCCCGGTCCCGGCCGACACCGATGGAGTGCGGCCCGAGCTGCTCGCCGCCGCGTTCCGGGCCACCGGTGCGCGGGTCTTCGTCTGCCAGCCGCTGTTCCAGAACCCGACCGGCGCCGTGCTTGCCCGTGCCAGGCGCTCCGAGGTCGTCAGGATCGCCAGGGAGGCGGGGGCGTTCGTCATCGAGGACGACTTCGCCCGCCGGCTCGTCCACGACGACGCCGGACCGCTGCCGCTGCCGCCGCCGTTGGCCGCGGACGACCCCGACGGGGTCGTCGTCCACGTCTGCTCCCTCACCAAGGTGACCTCACCCAGCCTCAGGGTGGGAGCCCTCGCCGCGCGCGGACCGGTGCTCGAACGGCTGCGCGCGATCCAGGTCGTCGACAGCTTCTTCGTCCCCCGGCCGATCCAGGAGGCCGCGCTCGAACTCGTCGGCACACCGACCTGGAGCCGCCATCTGCGGTCGCTGCCCACCGAGCTGCGGCCCCGCCGCACCGCGATGACGGCGGCGCTGCGCAGCGAGCTGCCCGCTCTCGCGGTCCCGCACATCCCGGCGGGCGGCGGCAGCCTCTGGGTGGGCCTGCCCGGCACCGGGGCCGGTGCCGACGAGTCCGCCATGGTCTCGGCGGCGCTGCGGGCCGGCGTCGCCCTCGCGCCGGGGCGGCCGTACTTCTGCGCCGAACCGCCGGCGCCCCATGTCCGGTTGAGCTACGCGGCCGTCGCCGGGACGGCCGAGATCGCGCAGGGCGTGCGACGGCTGCGCGCCGCATGGGAGGGCGCCCTCGACGCGCCGGAGGCTACTCTCGGAGGATGAAGGAAACTCCCCAGCAGCGTTACGAGATATCGTCCGAGCCGTCCCGGCTGGATGCTGCCAGGATTCACAACTGGCTCTCCACCGACGCCTATTGGGCGCTCGGCCGGACTCGTGAGCGCCAGGATCTGGCCATCGCCGGCTCACTCAACTTCGGTGCCTACGACGTCGCGTCGGGCGAACAGGTCGGCTACGCCAGGGTGGTGACCGACTACGCCACCTTCGGCTGGGTCTGCGACGTGTACGTCGACCGCGCAGCCCGCGGCCATGGACTCGGCGCAAGCATGGTCACGGCGGCGCGCGACCACCTCGCCGAGGCGGGCGTCCGACGGCTCCTGCTTGCCACGGAGGACGCCCACGGAGTGTACGAGAAGGTCGGTTTCAAGCCGCTGGACAGGCCGGCCAAGTGGATGTCCATCCAGCTCGGCTGATCCGGAAGCGCTTCCGGCCGCGCTCTTGACCTGCGGGGCGAACGGCTCCACGATCGCGGCCATGAGTGTTCGAGTCTCACTCGTCGCCGCGGCACGCAACTCCTCCCTGCTCGGTGAGCGCTTCGAGGACGACCGGCCGCTCGACGAGACCGGCTGGCACGAGGTGCAGTTCGCCGCCCCCGCCCTGTTGCCCCTGGGGGCAGCCGAGCTGCGCTACTGCTCACCGACCGCCCGCAGCCGTGCCACCGGTCAGGCACTCGGCTTCGCCCCGATGGTCCAGCCCGCCCTGCGCGACTGCGACATGGGCCGGTGGCGCGGCCTCACCCTCGCAGAGGTCACCGCGCACGAGCCCGCGGCCGTGGACGCCTGGCTCGCGGACCCGCGCTCCGCGCCGCACGGCGGTGAGACGCTGCTCGCGTTCATCTCGCGGATAGGCGGCTGGCTGGACACCCGGCCCGCCTGCGACGGGCTGATCGTCGCCGTCGCGGAACCGTCCGTCGTCCGGGCCGCCCTGGTGTACGCGTTGCGGGCGCCGCCCTCGACGTACTGGAAGGTCGACGTCCGCCCGCTCTCCACCGTCACGCTGACCGGCCTGCCCCGGCGCTGGAGCCTCTGCCTGGAAACCGGGGCCCGCTGAGGGCGTCGGGCCGGTCAGCCCGGTCCCGCCCGGTCCTGGCCGGTCAGTTCTCCTTCTGTGCGGCGACGATGAGCTTGAGTGCCTCGATGACGGCCGTCTCCGTGGTCGCCTTGTCGACACCGAGGCCGGTCAGCAGTCCCGCGCCGTCCTCGTGCTCCAGCAGGGCGAGCAGGATGTGTTCGGTCCCGATGTAGTTGTGCCCCAGCCGCAGCGCCTCGCGGAAGGTGAGTTCAAGCGCCTTGCGGGCGTCGGCGTTGTAGGGGAGGAGCTCGGGCAGCTCCTCACCGGAGGCCGCCGGGAGCGCTGCCGTGGCGGCCTGGCGGACGGTGTCGAGGGTGACCACCTGCGCCTTGATGAACGCCGCCGCGAGCCCTTCCGGCTCGCTGAGCAGTCCGAGTACGAGGTGCTCGGTGCCGATCTCGCTGTTGCCCGCGGCGCGCGCCTCGTTCTGGGAGGCCATCACGACGTTCTTGGCGCGTGCGGTGAAGCGGCCGAAGCCCTGGCTGGGGTCGAGGTCGGTCGACTCGCCGGGGTGCTTGGCGACGAACCGCTTCTGCGCCGCCTGCCGGGTGACCCCCATGCTCTTGCCGATCTCCGTCCAGGAGGCGCCGGAGCGCCGGGCCTGGTCCACGAAGTGGCCGATCAGGTGGTCTGCGACGTCGCCGAGGTGGTCGGCGGCGATGACGGCGTCCTGGAGCTGGTCCAGGGCGTCGGGGTGGACTTTCTTGATGGCTGCGATGAGGTCGTCGAGGCGGACCGGGTTCGTGGGGCCAACTGGGTTCGTCATGTGTCAACCTTAGGTTGACAGTGGAGGGAGTGTCAACCTTCCGTTGACAGTGCGCGTGGAGGGCCGGATACGACGAACGCGCCGGCCGACGGTGTTCGTCGGCCGGCGCGTCCGGTCAGCTGTTCAGTCAGCGGATCGGGATCAGAGAACCCCGGAGTCCGCGATGGTGACCTTCCCCTTGGTCCGGCCGCTCTGCGAGCCGAGACCCTCGATCTTGGTGACCAGGTCCATGCTCTCCTGGTCGGCGACCTCGCCGAACACCACGTGCTTGCCGTCCAGCCACGACGTCACGATGGTCGTGATGAAGAACTGCGAACCGTTCGAGTTCGGGCCGCTGTTCGCCATGGAGAGCAGACCGGGCTTGGTGTGCGCCAGCTTGAAGTTCTCGTCGTCGAACTTCGCGCCGTAGACGCTCTTGCCGCCCGTGCCGTCGCCCCGGGTGAAGTCGCCGCCCTGGAGCATGAACTCCGGGATGACGCGGTGGAAGGACGAACCCTTGTAGCCGAAGCCGTGCTCGCCGGTCGCCAGCTGGCGGAAGTTCTCCGCGGTCTTGGGGACGACCTCGTCGTACAGGTTGAAGACGATCCGCCCGGCGGGCTCGTCGTTGATGGTGATGTCGAAGTAAACCTTGCTCGTCATGGAACCATCCTGACATCCGGCCGCGCGGCCTCGACGGGCGGGCGCGGCCAAAGACCGCCCACGGGTCACCGGCCGTGCGCATGTGGTCCACACGCACGGCGTACGAGGCGGCGGCCCCGGACCCGCCGCCGCCCCTGGCCGTCACACTCCGGTGCTGCCGTCGATCCGCTCGCGCAGCAGGTCGGCGTGGCCGCTGTGGCGGGCGTACTCACCGATCATGTGTGTGTAGATCCACCGCAGGCTCACCTCACCGCCCATGAAGGGAGTGGTGTCCTCCAGAGCCCGCGCGGCACAGTTGGCACGGGACAGGGCGACCTCGTCCCGCCACGCCGCGAGGGTGTGTGCGAAGGAGGCGTCGGCGGAGACCTCGAAACCGCCGTCGTGACCGCCAAAACCGGCCGGTGCGGGGTGCGTGGGCGGGGCGTCCTCGGCGGCGAGCACCCGGCGGAACCAGTTCTGCTCGACCTCGGTCAGGTGCTGGACCAGTCCCAGCAGCGTCAGCGACGACGGCGGGACGGAGGTCTCCCGGACCTGCTCGTCGGCCAGGCCCTCGCATTTCACTGCCACGGTGGCCCGGTAGAAGTCGAGCCAGCTCTCCAGGTTGGTGCGTTCGTCGGCGTTCAGGGGCGGCGTCGCGCGTTCGGTGTTCGTCATGATCACCGATCGTGTCAGCCGGGTCTGACATTGATGCCGATCCCGAGGCCTCGCCGGCCGTGGCGCGGGGTCTGACTGGCGCAACCGCGCCGCTACGGCCGCTTGCGGGGCTTTCCACGCTTGGCGCCCGCAGCGCCCTTCACGCCCCGGGAGCCGCCCTTGGCCCCCTTCGCGCCACCGGCACCGCCCCGGGCGCCCTTCCCCGCTCCCGCGCCGGCCGCGGGCTTGCGCCGGGCGCCACCGGTCTCCGGAGCCTTGCGCTTCGGCTTCTCCGCGGGTGGCGTGCCGCGGCCCCTGGTGCTGTTCACCGTCCGGCCCCGGACGATCCCGATGAAGTCCTCCACCAGATCGGTGGTCCGGTCCTGCGGCCACGACAGCGCGATGCGTGACTCCGGGGCACCGGAGAGCGGCCGGTACGTCAGGTCCTTGCGGTGGTGCAGGCGGGCGAGCGACTGCGGGACGGCGAGGACGCCCACTCCGGCCGCCACCAGCTCGACCGCGTCCGCCGTCGTGGCGGGACGCTCGATCGCGGGCCGCCCGGGCAACTGCTCCCAGCTGAGGACGTCGTCCAGCGGATGCAGCACGATCTCGTCGGCCAGATCCTCGACGGAGACCTCGTCCACCGCCGCCACCACGTGGTCCTTGGGGATCACGACCACGGTCGCCTCGGTGTAGAGGGGGATCGCGCTGAGGTCCGCCCGGTCCACCGGAAGCCGTACGAAACCCGCGTCGGCGCCGCCGTCGAAGAGCAGGGCAGAGGCCTCGGCGGCGGGTACCGCGACGAGAGAGAGGGGGACGTCGGGCAGGCGCTCGTTCCAGATCCGCACCCACTTGGTGGGGGTCACCCCGGGGACGTACGCGAGCCGGAACGAAGGGGTTGCTTCCGAGCCTGTCACCCCGCCAGGTTACCGGTCGTGGTCAGCGGCAGCGCACACGCTCGATACTCTTGACCCCATGACGTCGCACCAGACCACCCAGACAATGAAGCCCGCGACCGCGGCGAAGAAACTGGGTGTGTACCTCGAAGCCACACCCGCCGAGTTCCAGGAGGGTGTCGTCTCGCGCGCCGAGCTGGCGGCTCTCCAGTCCGATCCGCCCGAGTGGCTGCAGGAACTGCGACACGGCGGCCCGCATCCCCGGCCGGTGGTCGCCGCCAAGCTCGGCGTCTCCATCTCCGGTCTCGCACGCGGTGGCGTCACGGACGCACTCACCACGGAGCAGATCGAAGCCCTGAAGCAGGAGGACCCCGAGTGGCTGCGCAAGGAGCGCGTCACCCAGGCCGAGGTCCGCAAGGAGACGGTGCGCATCAAGGAGCGGAACGCGGAGCGCAGCGGCAAGGAGCAGGGCCGGTCCTGACACCGGCCGCTGCCACGAGGCACCGGCGGGGGCGGAAACCGCCCCCGCGCCCGTTCAGCGAGTGGCGAGCAGCGTCAGCGTGTCGATCACGCGGTTCGAGAAGCCCCACTCGTTGTCGTACCAGGCGGACACCTTGATGTGGCGGCCTTCGACCCGGGTGAGGGCCGAGTCGAAGATCGACGAGGCCGGGTTGCCCGTGATGTCGGACGACACGAGCGCGTCCTCCGAGTATTCGAGCACCCCTGCCAGCGGCCCCTGCGCGGCGGCCCGGTACGCCTCCAGCACCTCGTCGCGCGTCACATCGCGGGCCACGGTGGTGTTCAGCTCGACGATCGAGCCCACCGGAACCGGTACGCGGATCGAGTCGCCCGACAGCTTGCCGTCGAGGTTGGGCAGCACCAGGCCGATCGCCTTGGCGGCGCCCGTCGTCGTCGGCACGATGTTGACCCCGGCGGCGCGGGCGCGACGGGCGTCGCGGTGCGGGCCGTCCTGGAGGTTCTGCTCCTGTGTGTAGGCGTGCACCGTCGTCATGAAGGCGTGCTCGATGCCGGCGAGCTCGTCGAGCACGGCGGCCAGCGGCGCGAGGGCGTTGGTGGTGCACGAGGCGTTCGAGACGACGGTGTGCAGGGCCGGGTCGTACGCGTCGGTGTTGACGCCGTAGGCGAGCGTGACGTCGGCGCCGTCCGACGGCGCGGCGACGAGCACCCTCTTCGCACCCGCGTCGAGGTGGGCGCGGGCGGCCTTGGCGGACGTGAAGCGGCCGGTTGCCTCCAGCGCGATGTCGACGCCGAGCTCGGTCCACGGCAGCTGTCCCGGTTCGCGCTCGGCGAGCACCTTGATGCGGCGGCCGTCGACGACGAGGGTGTCCCCGTCCACGCTCACCGGACGTCCGAGCCGGCCTGCGGTGCTGTCGAACGCGAGCAGCCGAGCCAGCGCGGCGGGCTCCGCGAGGTCGTTGACGGCGACGATTTCGAGGTCGCTTTCGCGTTCCAGCAGCGCGCGCAGCACGTTGCGTCCGATGCGGCCGAATCCGTTGATGGCGATGCGAGTCATGTGAGAGTCCCTTTCTCCTCGCTTCCAGCATCGCGCTCGCCGGAACCCCCTGACAGCGGCGTGATCGCCATGGTCCGTAAGTATCCCGCCACACCCCGCGCGGGCTATTGGCCCTGGGCGAAGGTGCGCCGGTACTCGCTCGGAGTGGTGCCGAGGATGCGCTGGAAGTGCAGCCGCAGATTCGCACCGGTGCCGAGGCCGACGTCGGCCGCGATCTGCTCGACGCCGCGCTCCGAACGCTCCAGCAGCTCGCGGGCCACGTCGATCCGGGCGCGCATGACCCACTGCATCGGGGTGTCCCCGGTGTCCTCGGTGAAACGCCGCGAGAACGTCCGGGGCGACACCGCCGCGTGCCGGGCCAGCGCGTCGAGGGTCAGGGGCTCGCCCAGCCGGTGCAGCGCCCACTCGCGGGTGGCGGCGAACCGTTCCCCGAGCGGCTCCGGCACGCTGCGCGGCACGTACTGGGCCTGGCCGCCGCTGCGGTACGGCGCCGCGACCAGGCGCCGGGCCGCGTGGTTGGACGCGGCCACCCCGAGGTCACCGCGCAGCACGTGCAGGCACAGGTCGATGCCGGAGGCGGCGCCCGCCGACGTCAGCACCCCGCCCTCGTCGACGAAGAGGACGTTCTCGTCGACCCTGACGAGCGGGTACTTCGCGGCGAGCGCCCGCGTGTAGTGCCAGTGCGTCGTGGCGCGCCGGCCGTCGAGGAGGCCGGTGGCGGCGAGCGCGAACGCCCCGGTCGAGATGGCGGCGAGGCGTGCGCCCCGGTCGTGGGCGGCGATCAGCGCGTCGATGACCGGCTGCGGCGGGGCGTCACGGTCGGGGAGCCGGTAGCCCGGCACGAAGACGATGTCGGCCCATCCGAGCGCGTCGAGCCCGTGCGTGACGTAGTACGACAGCCCGTCGCCGCCGGCCACGAGACCGGGCGCCGCACCGCACACCCGCACCTCGTACGGCATGCTCGCGCGGGTCGTGAACACCTGGGCGGGAATGCCGACATCGAGTGGCTTCGCGCCGTCGAGGACGAGCACCGCGACGTGGTGCAGGCGGGGGACTGGCATGGGAAACGAGGGTACGCGGCGGACCGCACGGGTACGGGGTCACAGCTCAGCGACCCGTCGTGTCCCCAGGTGCCCCGGCCGGTGCTCCGGCCTGCGCGAGGAACGGCTCCAGAAGGCGCAGCAGTTCGTCCGGCCGGTGCAGCGGAATGATGTGCCCGCAGTCCTCGACGAGCCGGCCGACGAGGTGGTCGGTCACCGGCCGCAGCTGCTGTTCGAGCACCCTGCCGACGGGCCGGGCGCCGATGGCCATGGTGGGCACGGTCAGTCGGCCCCCGCGGGTGGCGTCCAGGATCTGCCCTGCGCTCGACGGCAGCGCGCGGTAGTACGAGAAGGCGCACCGCAGGGCCTCGCTCCCGCTGAAGGCGTCGAGGAAGGCCGCACGCAGGGAGGGTTCCACGCCCTGCCCGAGCGTGCCCTCGTCGAGGAACCAGTCGATGTACCGGTCCTCGTTCCCGCTGAGTACGGATTCCGCGAGACCGGGCTCGTTGTGGAAGCCGAACCACCACGGTGGCCCCTGGGCCAGTAATTCCTCCGCGCCCGGAAGCGTGCCCAGCAGTGACTCCATGACCACCAGCTGCCGGACGAGACCGGGGCGGCGCATGGCCAGCAGAAAGGCCGGCGGCGCGCCCGCGTCGATGCCGACGACCGCCGCGGAACTCTCCCCCAGCGCGTGGAGCAGGGCCTCGGCGTCCGTCGCGAGTGTGCCCGCGTCGTAGCCGCCCGCTGCCCGGGTGCTCGCGCCGAATCCCCGTAGATCGGGTGCGATGACCCGGAACCGATCCGACAGACCGTCCATGACGTGGGTCCACAGCCGCCAGGTGTGCGGGAAGCCGTGCAGCAGCAGGACGGCAGGCCCGTTGCCCGCGACGGCCACGTTGATCTCGATGCCGTTGGCCGTGACCCGCCGGAGCTCGGGGTGGGCGGGGGGACTCGACGGGTCGGGCACGGTGGACTCCAGATCGGTTCGGGCGATGCGGCTCGTGGCCACGTCGTGTGGTTACCATTGGTGACTACAAAACGATAGGTAACTAATACGGGAGTGCCAAGACGGCACTTCCGCGTCAGGTGGTGAGCTCCAGGTGACCTCTCCGGCGCGACGGCCCCCGCAGGGCGGTCGAGGAGACCTGTTCGACCCGAAGTGCCCGACCCGCGGCCTGCTCGACCGGATCGGCACCAAGTGGATGTCGATGGCCGTCAAAGTGCTGGCGGAGGCGTCCCCGGGGGAGGTGCGCTTCGCGGAACTGCGGCGCAGGATGCCCGGTATCTCACAGAAGATGCTGTCCGCGACCCTTCAGGGGCTCACCCGCGACGGCCTGGCCGAGCGCCGGGTGGAGCCGACGGTGCCGCCGCGCGTCCACTACCGGCTCACCCCGCTCGGCCTGTCCCTGGAGGAGCCGCTGGCCATGGTGCGCGCCTGGGCGGAGGAGCACATGGCCGAGATCGACCGTGCCAACCGGGAGAGCGGGGACAGGCCCTGAGGGCTGTCCCGTCATCCCTGGTGGTTCAGCGCGCGGCGTCAGATGCGGTGCGTCGCAAGGCGGATGGGCGTCCGCATCCTGGACGTATTCGGGCGTGCCGAC
>CBRG010000221.1 GCA_000470535.1 Streptomyces sp. AW19M42 | reverse complement strand
ATCCAACTCTGCTTTGAGCCCGCTGAGTGCGCATCCGCAGCGACCTACGAACACCGGTGCTTGACGCACCGAACACTGTCGGGCGCTGCTCATGTCATCTTGAAAGGAAACCTGTTGGCCGGCTACATCGAGGATCGTTGGCTCAAGAAGAAGAAAGACCCGGTCACCGGGAGAACGGAGAAAACCGCTCGCTACGGTAAGGGCAAGCGGTACAAGGTCGCCGGCATACCTGGCGTGCGAGACCGAGCCTTTGATGTGCTGGAGGACGCCAAGGCGTGGCTTCGCCGGGCAGCCACGGACGAGGAGCGAGGCGAGTTCGTAGACCCGCGCGATGGGTCCATCACGCTGGCCGACTATATTGCGACGCACTGGACGCCAGGTCGAGGGGGTGCTCCGAAAACCCAGGACGGTCAGGAGCGTAGAACGCGTCTCCATATCATCCCGTACCTAGGCCAGCTTCCTCTCAGGAGTATCGCCGCATCGGATCTGCGTGCGTTCGTAGCCAACTTGGAGTCGAGAGTCTCGTCGGTCGACTACCAGCGCGGCATCCTGTCCGAGCTTTCCTCCATTCTGGAAGCGGCGGTCGACGACAAGCGCCTCGCGCGCAACCCCATGCACGCAAAATCTGTGCGGTGGCCCAAGCCGCCACGGGAGCGGCGTGACGCGTGGCCGATGGCTACGGCACTGCGGGTCCGCGATGCCATCAACGAGCGGAACAGGATCGCTGTAGCTGTCGGTCTGGGCTGCGGACTCCGCCAGGGCGAGGTATTCGGACTGAGTCCGGAGGACATCGACCATGAACGCGGCGTGCTTCACGTTCGGCGCCAAGTGCAGACGATTCATGGAAGGCTGTACTTCGCCCTGCCGAAGGGGAAGAAGATCCGCACCGTGGATCTGCCCCCCTCGGTGGCCGAGGAACTCAAGCGTCACATTGAAGTGTTCCCGCCGGTTGAGGTGGAGCTGCCGTGGGGGAAGCCGGAGGGGGAGAGGAGGCAGTCTTCCCTGCTGCTCACCACGCGCTCTGGCAACGCCATCGCGGTGAACGCGTGGAACACCTACACCTGGAAGCCGGCCTTGGCCAAGGCCGGTGTCATCCCGCCACGTGCCGAGGGGGCGAAAGCCTGGCAGTGGGCGGCGGCCCCGAAGGACGGTCTCCACGTGCTTCGGCACACCTACGCCTCGATCATGCTGGAAGCCGGAGAGTCCGTCGTGACCTTGGCGCGGTGGCTCGGACATTCCTCGCCAGCGATCACTCTCGGTTATTATGCTCACTTCATGCCGGAGGCCGGCAGCAAGGGGCGCGGCGCCATCGACGGTCTGCTTGGGAAGGGTGGGGCATCGGCTCGCTAGTCGAAACTCCCCAGATTCTCCCCAGCGCCGTTGACCGGCGATTCCCGCCTCTGCACCCCGCAGCGGCCCTCCGTTGATTGTAAGGCTGAAGAGATGGGTGGCCTGGGAAAGTGTTGCAAGAAGTCGTAGCGACCCGCTATGTCACGCCCCTGCGTGAAGGCGGCTCGCTCCCCGGGATCGTCGAGGCCGACGACCTCGGCACGTACGTCATGAAATTCACCGGCGCCGGTCAGGGGCGCAAGACGCTGGTCGCCGAAGTGATCTGCGGACAGCTCGGCCGCCGGCTCGGGCTGCGCGTCCCCGATCTCGCGCAGATGCAGCTGGACCCGGTCATCGGTCTCGCCGAGCCCGACCAGGAGGTCCAAGAGCTCCTGAAGGCGAGCGGTGGCCTCAACCTCGGGATGGACTTCCTCCCCGGTTCCCTCGGATTCGACGCGCTCGCCTACCAGGTGGGTCCGCGCGAGGCGGGGCGCGTCGTCTGGTTCGACGCGCTGATCAACAACGTCGACCGGTCCTGGCGCAATCCGAACATGCTGATCTGGCACGGCGACCTCTGGCTCATCGACCACGGCGCCACCATGATCTGGCACCACAACTGGCCGGGTGCCCAGGCCTCCGCCGCCAAGGCCTACAACGCCTCGGACCACGCGCTGGCCCCCTTCGCCCCCGACGTCGCCGCGGCCGCCGCCGAACTCGCCCCGCTGGTCACAGAGGACCTGCTCACCGAGGTCGCCGCCGACGTGCCCGACGAGTGGCTGGTGGACGAGCCCGGCTTTGACTCGACCGATCAGCTCCGGCGCGCCTATGTGGAGGCGCTGCTCCCGCGGGCGGCGACCATCCACGAGCGGATCACCCTGGACGGGCCCACCGCCGACAAGCCGTCCCAGGCCCCGGGCTGGCTCACCGAACGCCTCGTCCCGAGGCGTGACACCGAGAACAGCGACGAGAGCGGCCGGTCGTGACTGAGCGTGTTGTCTTCGAGTACGCCCTGCTGCGCGTGGTGCCGCGGGTCCAGCGCGGCGAGTTCTTCAACGCCGGCGTGGTGGTCTACTGCCGGGCGAAGGGGTTCGTCGCCGCCCGCACCGAACTCGACGAGGTGAAGCTCAAGGCGCTGGACCCCGACGCCGACGTCACCGGGGTACGGGCCGCGCTGCACGGCGTCGAGGGCATCTGCCGGGGCGGTACGGAGGCGGGCCAGGCCGCGGCCGACGACGCCGGGCGGCGCTTCCGGTGGCTGATCGCCCCGCGCTCGACCGTCATCCAGCCGAGCCCCGTGCACAGCGGACTCACCACCGACCCCGCCGCCGAGGTGGAGCGGCTGCTCGGCCTTCTGGTGCGCTGATCCCCACCCGGACGCCGCCGGCTTCCGGTGTGACATGCGCCGCTGCGTCCGTGGGCCGTTGACACCGGGTGTCAGGCCTTCTAGCGTCTCGACTGCTGAAGGTACTAAGCGGTTGCTCAGTTATCGGGAACCATTCGCAGGGAATGTGCCTGAACGTCCGCTGAGCCGCGATCCAAGGGCGAGGGAGAACCAAGCATGTCCACCACCGAGCAGCGCGTAGCCATCGTGACGGGAGCGGCACGGGGTATCGGCGCCGCCACCGCGGTACGCCTGGCGGCCGAGGGCCGCGCCGTCGCCGTACTCGACCTGGACGAGGCGGCCTGCAAGGACACCGTCGAGAAGATCACCGCCGCCGGGGGCCGGGCCCTCGCGGTCGGCTGCGACGTGTCGGACAGCGCTCAGGTGGAAGCCGCCGTCGCGCGGGTCGCCGCGGAGCTCGGCGCCCCGACGATCCTCGTCAACAACGCGGGCGTGCTCCGTGACAACCTGCTCTTCAAGATGAGCGAGTCCGACTGGGACACCGTGGTGAGCGTGCACCTGAAGGGCGCGTTCCTCATGGCCAAGGCCGTCCAGAAGTACATGGTGGACCAGAAGTTCGGCCGTATCGTGTCGCTGTCCTCCTCCTCGGCGCTGGGTAACCGTGGCCAGGCCAACTACGCCACGGTCAAGGCGGGCCTGCAGGGCTTCACCAAGACCCTGGCCAAGGAGCTCGGCAAGTTCGGCATCACCGCCAACGCCGTCGCCCCCGGCTTCATCGTCACCGAGATGACCGCGCAGACGGCGGCCCGGATGGGCATGGGCTTCGAGGAGCTGCAGGCCGCGGTCGTCACCCAGATCCCGGTGCAGCGCGTCGGCTTCCCCGAGGACATCGCCAACGCCATCGCCTTCTTCTCGGGCGACGACGCGGGCTTCGTCTCCGGCCAGGTCATGTACGTCGCCGGCGGACCGCTCAACTGACCCGAAGGGCTGCGGACATCATGACTGTGCAGGACAGTGGCAAGGTCGCGCTGATCACCGGCGCGAGCCGGGGGATCGGCTACGGCATCGCCCAGGCGCTCGTGGCCCGCGGCGACCGGGTGTGCATCACCGGTCGCGGCGAGGACGCGCTGAAGGAGGCCGTCGAGGCGCTCGGCTCCGACCGCGTCATCGCCGTGCCGGGCAAGGCGCACGACGAGGCGCACCAGGCGGTGGCCGTCGAGCGCACCATGGAGGCGTTCGGCCGCGTCGACTTCCTGGTCAACAACGCCGGTACGAACCCGGTCCTCGGCCCGATCGCCGAGCTCGACCTCAACGTCGCCCGCAAGGTCTTCGAGACGAACGTGGTCTCGGCGCTCGGCTTCGCGCAGCAGACCTGGAAGGCGTGGCAGAAGGAGAACGGCGGGGCGATCGTCAACATCGCCTCCGTGGCGGGCGTCTCCGCCTCGCCCTTCATCAGCGCGTACGGCATAAGCAAGGCCGCGATGATCAATCTGACCCTTCAGCTGGCGCACGAGTTCGCGCCGGTCGTGCGGGTCAACTCGATCGCCCCCGCGGTCGTGAAGACCAGGTTCGCCCAGGCGCTGTACGAGGGCCGTGAGGCGGAGGCGGCCGCGCCCTACCCGTTGGGACGGCTCGGTGTTCCCGAGGACATCGGTGGCGCCGCGGCCTTCCTCACGTCGGACCAGTCCGACTGGATCACCGGACAGACCCTGGTGGTCGACGGCGGGATTTTCCTGAACGCGGGCGTGGGCTGAGAACAGCCTGAGTGGGTTTGGCCCTGATTGACTCAAGTGCCCCGTCGGGCCTGCGGATTGACCCGACGGGGCGCTGCGGTATGGTCTGCCGACCCATGGCTGATCGAGGAGCGTGCACGTGTTCTACCGAGCCAGTCTGCAGGTCGCTGCAGTCCTTGCTTCCCTGTCTCTGCTGGCCGGCTGCGGTCTGTTGTCCGACAGCGGTTCGGACGTGGAGCAGAAGCTAGCTGTCGGGACGACCAGCCAACCCTCCACCCTCGACCCGGCGGCGGCATGGGACGGCTCCTGGGAACTGATGCGCAACGTGTTCCAGACCCTGGTCAGCTTCCCCACCGGAAGTACGAGCCCGGAGCCGGACGCCGCGGACCACTGCAAGTTCACCGACACCACCAGCACCGCGTACCGCTGCACGCTCCGCGAGGGTCTGAAGTTCTCCAACGGCGAGAAGCTCGACGCCGAGGCCGTGAAGTACTCCATAGACCGGATCAGGACGATCGCGGTCAAGGGCGGACCGATCGGCATGCTCGGCTCGCTGGACCGGGTGGAGACCAAGGGCGACCTTGAGGTGGTCTTCCACCTGACCAAGCCGGACGCCACCTTCCCGTTCATCCTGGCCACGCCCGCCATGTCGCTGGTCGCGCCGGGCGAGTACTCGGCACACAAGATCCGCGACGACGGCAAGGTCACCGGGTCCGGTCCGTACCTGCTGGACGCGTACAAGCAGGGTGACCGCTCCGAGCTGGTGAGGAACCCCGACTACAAGGGCTTCGCGGACCGCAAGAACGACGCCGTGACCATCCGGTACTTCAAGGAGTCCGGCGCCATGGTGAAGGCGCTCAAGAAGAAGGAGATCGACGCCACCTACCGCGGGCTGTCCGCGGAGGAGGTGGTCAGCCTGGAGGACAACCAGGACAAGAAGAGCGACCTCCAGCTCGTCGAGACGGTCGGCGCCGACATCCGCTTCCTGGTCTTCAACCCCAAGGACCCGGCCGCGGGGAAGTCCGCCGTGCGGCGGGCGATCGCCCAGCTGGTGGACCGGGACGCGCTGGTGGCCAAGGTCTACCGGGGTACCGCCGAACCGCTCTACTCCATGGTGCCCAAGGGTATCGCGGGCCACACGACCAGCTTCTTCGACACCTTCGGCGACCCGGACAGGAAGAAGGCCAAGAAGATCCTCACGGACGCGGGGATCAGCGAGCCCGTGGCGATGACCTTCTGGTTCACCACCGACCGGTACGGATCCTCGACGGCTCCCGAGTTCGACGAGCTCAAGCGGCAGCTGGAGGCCTCCGGCCTCTTCAAGATCACCCTGAAGAGCCGGCCCTGGAACACGTTCCAGGAGGGTTTCACCAAGGGTGAGTACCCCGTCTTCGGCCGGGGCTGGTTCCCGGACTTCCCGGACCCGGACAACTTCATCGCCCCCTTCGTGGGCAAGGACAGCATCACGGGCATGCCGTACGCGAAGGACGAGATCACGAAGCAGGTGCTGCCCCAGACCCGCAAGGAGAGCGACCGGGGCGCGGTCAGCCAGCAGTTCGAGGTGGCGCAGAAGGCCCTCGTCGACGACGTCCGGCTGCTGCCGCTGTGGCAGGGCAAGCTGTACGTGGCGGCCGGCGAGGACATCGGCGGCGGCGAACGAGCCCTGGACCCGCAGACGGTCATGCAGATGTGGGAGCTGTACCGCAAGGCCAGCTGGTAGCCCGGCCGCCCGCCCGCGGTCCCTCCGGGGAGCGGCCGGGAGGCTCCCGGCCGCGTTGTCAGTGGTCGCCGGTAGGTTCTGGGATCAAGAACTGATTGCTTACCGGAGGTTGTTGACGTGACCGACACCGACCAGCTGCCCGAGTCCTGGCGCGGCGTCCTCGGCGAAGAGCTGCAGAAGCCGTACTTCAAGGAGCTCACCGAGTTCGTCGAGGAGGAGCGGGCCGCGGGACCGGTCTACCCGCCTCGGGGGCAGGTGTTCGCCGCGCTCGACGCGACCCCCTACGACAAGGTGAAGGTCCTGGTCCTCGGGCAGGACCCGTACCACGGCGAGGGCCAGGGGCACGGGCTGTGCTTCTCCGTGCGCCCCGGTGTGAAGACCCCGCCGTCCCTGCGGAACATCTACAAGGAGATGAAGGAGGAGCTGGGCCTGCCGGTCCCGGACAACGGTTATCTGATGCCGTGGGCCGAACAGGGCGTGCTGCTCCTCAACGCCGTGCTGACCGTGCGCGCGGGCGAGGCCAACTCGCACAAGGGCAAGGGCTGGGAGAAGGTCACGGACGCGGTGATCCGCGCGGTCGCCTCCCGGCCCGACCCGGCGGTCTTCGTGCTCTGGGGCAACTACGCGCAGAAGAAGCTCCCGCTGATCGACGAGGAGCGCCATGTGGTGGTGAAGGGGGCACACCCCTCGCCGCTCTCTGCCAAGAAGTTCTTCGGGTCCCGCCCGTTCACCCAGATCAACGAGGCCGTCGCGGCGCAGGGGCACCAGCCCATCGACTGGCGCATCCCCGACCTGGGCTGATGGCGCGCCGACGCCTGGGTGCGATCGTGCGCCGCTGCGGTTAGCGTCGAACCGGCCGGAACCATCAGGAACGGCCCGAAACCGTACGGAACCTCATGGATCCGGCCGGTCGCGGGCGGACGGGTACGAGGGAGACCGCAGTGACGGAGCAGCAGGAGGCGTCGCAGGACGTCGTCATGACCAGAATCGGCCAGGCGGTCATGCTGCTGCACGGCGGTGACCGCGAGGAGGCGCGCAACCGCTTCGGCGTCCTCTGGGCGGAGATCGGTGCGGAGGGTGACGCCCTGCACCGGTGCACCCTCGCGCACTACATGGCGGACACCCAGGACGATCCCAGTGACGAGCTGGCCTGGGACCTTCGGGCGCTGGCCGCCGCGCAGGTGCTGACCGACGAGCGCGTCGCGGAACACGGCGACGCGCTCGCGGTGCGGGCCTTCTACCCGTCGCTGCACCTCAACCTGGCGGCGGACTACGTGAAGCTCCGGCGCCCGGCGGCGGCCCGGTCCCATCTCGACCGGGCCCGGCACGCCTCCGGGGTGCTCGCGGAGGACGGGGCCGACGACGGCTACGGGGCCGGGGTCCGGGCGGCCATCGGGCGGCTGGAGCTGCGGCTGCGGGAGCTCTGAGGGGGACGGCGGGCGTTGCTCCGTGCCGGCCCGCCCGGTCAGTGCCCGTAGGTGCGGTCGCAGATCCGTGACTGCGGACTGCCCGCCGGCCAGTGCCCGTATCCTCGCCCGAGCGCGCAGACGCCTGACCCGGTGACCGGAGTCGGCAGGACCGGTGCGAGAGGTGCGGGCACGCCCCGGCGCGGGGGCCGGTGGTGCGTCGGGCCGGGGTCCTGCCGGGGCTGTGGGGCGTGGGGTACGACACGGGGTCCGGTATGACGCGCGGCCGGAGGGGCGGCGGGCGCCCGGCCGGCGGTGGCGGTGGAGGGTTTCGCGTCCGGGACGGCCTCCAGGACGTCGCGGACCGGGGGCCGGCCGACCTGCGGGGCCAGATCCTGGGCGGCCGGGCGGGGCGAGGGGGTCGGCGGGGCGCTCGGCCGCGGCTGCACGGACACGCACCCGGACAGGGCCGTGACCGCCACGGCGACCAGGAGCTTCACGGTGGTACTGGTTCGATGCACCTGATCAACTCTGCTGTGCGGACCGGCCGTCGAGTGAGCCGGAACCCCGGGATTGATCCGCACGAGTGACCCCGGTCAGCGCGGCGCCCGCGTGTCGCGGCCTACGGCCCGGTGGACGGTGCCCGTACGTCAGTGCCCGAGCATCCCGTGCAACAGCTCGCCGAAGCCGGTGCGCAGTTCCGCCTCCGAGGGCACGGAACGGCTGTAGGAGCCGGCCGCGCACGAGAACATCAGCCCCTCGCACCAGGCCACCAGGGACAGGGCGTGCCGTTCGGGCTCGGGTGATCCGGCCGCCGTCATCAGCGCGACCAGCGGTTCGCGGAACTGCCGGCCCGTCGCGTCGAAGAACGCCCGCAGCTCGGGGCGGCGCGTGGCCTCCAGGGCGAGTTCGTACCGGCAGACGAGCAGTTCGGGGTGGCGGGTCAGATAGCGGTGCAGGGCCAGCGCCAGACCGGCGATCAGCGCGTCCTGGCCGGGGGGCGCGGACGGGCCGGGTGCGGGGCCAAAACCCGGGAGTTCGCCCGGTGCCAGTACCCGGGCCTCCCGTTCCGCCAGGCGGCGCACTGTCGCCTCCAGCAGGGACTGCCGGGTGCGGGCGTAGTTGGACGTCGAGCCCTGGGGGAGTCCGGCCCGTTCGTCCACCGCCCGGTGCGTCAGCCCGCGCATGCCGCGTTCGGCCAGCAGGTCGAGCGCGGCGTCGGTGATCAGATCGGCGCGGGCGGAGCCGGTGGTGCGTGTGGCCATGGGACCAACCTACCGCCGGGACTACAGGTGTAGTACGTTGGAGGTGGTACTACAGATGTAGTTTCGGGTACCGGGATCGAGGAGGAGTCATGCACGCACCCCGTGCGGTCGTCATCGGCAGCGGAATCGGTGGACTCACGACGGCGGTGGCCCTGCACCGGTCGGGATGGCAGGTCACCGTGGTGGAACGGGCCGCGTCGCTGGAACCCGTCGGCGCCGGAATCAGCCTCGCCCCCAACGCCCAGCGCGCCCTGGACGTCATCGGGCTCGGCGACGAGATCAGGTCCCTGGCCGCCTGGCAGGGCGAGGGCGGCATGCGCTCACCGGACGGCCGCTGGCTCGCCAGGACCGACAGCACCGCCGCGGCCGAGCGGTTCGGCGGTCCGCTCGTCCTGCTGCACCGGGCCGTCCTCGTCGACCGCGTCGCCGCCGCGCTCCCCGCGTCCGCCATCCGCACCGGCTGCCCGGCCCGCCTCGTGGACCCGGGCACCGCGGGCGGCCGGCCCGCCGTGATCGGCACTCCGGACGGGCCCGTCGAGGCCGAGCTCGTGATCGGCGCCGACGGCATTCACTCAGCCGTACGGGACGTCCTCTTCCCGGACCACCCCGGCCCGTCGTACGCGGGCTTCACCACCTGGCGCGTCCTGGTCCCCGCGCCCGCCGAGCCCTTCGCCCCGCACGAGACCTGGGGGCGCGGCGCGCTCTGGGGCACCCAGCCGCTCAAGGACGGCCGGATCTACGCGTACGGGGCCGCGGTCGCCCCGGCGGGTGCGCGGGCCGCCGACGACGAGCGGGCCGAACTGCTGCGCCGGTTCGGTGACTGGCACCGGCCGATCCCCGGGATCATCGAAGCCGCCGAACCCGGAAGCGTCCTGCGCAACGACGTCCACCAGATGACCGACCCACTGCCCGCCTTCCACCGGGGTCGCGCGGTGCTCGTCGGAGACGCCGCCCACGCCATGGCTCCCACCCTGGGCCAGGGCGGCAACCAGGCCATCGAGGACGCCGTCGTGCTCGCCCACCACCTCGCACCGGGCACGGACCTGGGCGCGGGCCTCGCCGCGTACACCGCGGACCGGCTGCCCCGGACCACCGCCGTCGTGCGCAAGGCGGCCCGGGTCTCGCGGCTGATGCGCCTGTCCGGGCCCGTCTCCGTCGCGGTGCGCGACTTCACGATGTCCACGGCCTCCCGGCTCGGACCGGGTCTCGTCCTGCGCACGTTCGACGGCATCGCCGACTGGCGCCCGCCGCAGCACACGTATGCTGCCGGGACGAACGACGCGCCGGTAGGACAGACGCGGTGGACCACCACGGACGAGAACCGCGACGCACGGCGCTGAACAGCGAGAGGGAAACCCTGTGAAGGTCGGCTGCATCGGGCTCGGAGACATCGCGCAGAAGGCGTACCTGCCGGTACTCAGCACCCTGCCGGGGGTCGAACTGCATCTGCAGACCCGCACCCCCGCCACCCTGGCCGCCGTCGCGGAGACCCACCGGATCCCCTCCGCGCAGCGCCACACGGACCTCGGCTCGCTGCTCGCCCAGGGGCTGGACGCGGCGTTCGTGCACGCCCCGACCGCGGCGCATCCGGAGATCGCCGGCCGGCTGATCGAGGCCGGCGTCCCCACCTACGTCGACAAGCCGCTCGCCTACGGACTCGCGGAGTCCGAGCGACTGGTGGAGCTGGCGGAGGCCCGCGGAGTCGGCCTGGCCGTCGGGTTCAACCGCCGTCTGGCGCCCGGCTATGCCCAGTGCGCCGAGCATCCGCGCGAGCTGATCCTCATGCAGAAGAACCGGGTCGGGCTGCCGGAGGACCCCCGGACCATGGTCTTCGACGACTTCATCCACGTGGTCGACACCCTGCGGTTCCTGGTCCCCGGCCCGGTCGAGCACACCGTCGTACGGGGCAGGATCCGCGACGGCCTGATGCATCACGTCGTGCTCCAGCTGTCCGGCGACGGTTTCACCGCGATCGGGGTGATGAACCGCCTCAGCGGCTCGACCGAGGAGCGCCTTGAGGTCTCCGGCCAGGACTCCAAGCGCGAGGTCGTGAACCTAGCCGAGGTGATCGACCACAAGGGCCAGCCGAGCGTACGGCGGCGCGGCGACTGGGTGCCGGTGGCCCGCCAGCGCGGCATCGAGCAGAGCGTGCTGACGTTCCTGGACGCCGTGCGGGCCGGACGGACGCCGAGCGCCCGGGGCGCCCTGGAGACGCACGAGCTGTGCGAGCGTGTCCTGCGCGACCTCGACTGCGCGTAGGGCTTCGCGCGGGGGCGCCGGCCGGCCTCGCGGAGGTGACCGCGTGAAACCGCGCCACGAGCCCCAGGACCGGAGCGCGCTCCAGTCCCCGGGCGGGGACTGGAGCGCGCTCCAGTCCCCGCCCGGCTACTACTCGGCGGACGGTCGTCCGCCGGACGCCATGCGGCGCGCCCTGATCCTCGACCGGGCGGTCAGCCGGCGCATCGCGAGCGGCCGGCGCGTGGAGTCCCGCTCCGGGACCCCGGTCGTCATGTTCAGGGGCCGTCCCCTGAACCACGTGCTGCACGCCGTCCTGACGGTCTTCAGCTGCTGCCTGTGGGGCGTGGTGTGGCTGGTGCTCGGCGTGACCAACAAGGCCGAGCGGATCGCGCTCACCGTCGGTGCCATGGGCGACATCGTCGCCGTGAACGGTCCGGGCCGGAACACGTTCTGAACGCAAACCCGCTTGTGCGTCACCGAGCGGACCTGGTCACCGCGGTGACTCCGTCCGGGGCCCCGCCGCCCGCGGGGACCGCATCGACCGGCACGGACCGGCCGGGCCTGCCGCGCACGGACCGTACGCTCTCGAACGCGCAGAACGCGGCCAGGACCGCCAGCGCCCCGTACAACGGCCAGTCGCCCAGGCGGACATAGAGCGTGGTGCCGCCGGCCATGGGAACGCCGAACACCTCGGCGCCGCTCGTGCCCGTACTGAGCGGAGCCCCGATCCGCTCGCCCTGCGGGCCGTACACCGCGCTGACGCCCGTCAGCGTGGCATGCACCATCGGGCGGCCGTTCTCGGCGGCCCGCAGCGCGCCGAGCGAGGCGTGCTGGGCGGGTGCCCAGCCGTGCTGGAACGACGACGTTGAGGACTGGGCGACCAGTACCTGCGCACCGTCCCGGGTCAGCTGCCGGCTCATATCGGGAAACGCGGACTCGAAACAGACCAGCGGGCCGATGCGCAGCCGGTCCGCACCGGGCAGCGCCATCGTCACCTGCCGGGCGCCGCGCAGCCGGTCCTCGCCCGCGGCCCTGCCCATCGAGGTCGCCCAGCCGAGCGCCGAACGGGCCGGGATGTACTCGCCGAACGGGACCAGCCGCATCTTGTCGTAACGGTCCCCGGTCAGCCCGTGCGGGCCCACCAGCACCGCGCTCTTGAAGATGCCGGTCCGGCCCGACGCGTCGGTCTGCCTGGCGTCCACGTTCACCAGCACGTCAGCGCCCACCAGCCGCGACAGCGCCGCGATCCGGGCCGCGACATCGGGTCGCCGGACCGGATCCACCGCGACACTGCTCTCGCCCCAGACGATCAGGTCGAGATCCCGGCCAGCCAGCGAGCGCGTCAGCTCCTCACTGCGGGCGAAACGGCGCTGCACGCTCCCGGGGCCCTCGATGACGCCGGGCTGCACGACGGCGATCCGCGCCACCCCCGACTGCTCCGGCCGGGGCGCCCACACCCACACCGTGCCCACCACCACGGCGCCCGCCACGAGCGAGACGATCGCCACAGTGCGGGCGGCCGAGGCCACCAGCAGCACGGTGAGCGCGGTGTTCACCGCCACCACCAGCAGGCTCACCAGCCACACCCCGCCCACCGAGGCCAGCCGGAGCGCCGGCGCCACCTGCCACTGGCTCCC
>CBRG010000220.1 GCA_000470535.1 Streptomyces sp. AW19M42 | reverse complement strand
CCTGCCGGTTCAGCTCCAGCACCCGGGGGTCGCGGCCGCCCACGACGAGTAGCGTCGGAGACCGGACGTCGCCGAGGCAGGGGCCCGCCAGATCGGGCCGGCCGCCCCGGGAGACGACCGCGCCGATCCCCGTGCCGCGCTCCGCCCCCACAGCCGCGGCCGCCCGCAGCGCGGCGGCGGCCCCGGTGCTTGCCCCGAAGACACCGACGGGCAGGGACTCGCGACGCCGCAGCCAGCCGGTGGCGTTCACCAGCCGTTCCGCCAGGGTCTCGATGTCGAAGACGTTGGCGCGGTCCGCCTCCTCCGCCGGTGTGAGCAGGTCGAAGAGCAGGGTGCCGAACCCCGCCCGGTGCAGGGCCGCCGCCACCGAGTGGTTGCGCGGACTGTGCCGGCTGCTGCCCGAGCCGTGGGCGAACACCACGAGAGCGCGGGCCGGTCCGGCCGCGGTCAGCTCACCCGGCAGCCCGACCCCGCCCGCCTCCACGTCCACCTCGACGGGCGTCGGCGCGGACGCCCGGTCCGCGACCCGCGCCAGCAGCGCGACGACCTCCTCGTCCGGGGTCTGGCCGAAGTCCCGGTACCACTCACCCACCGCGGAGAACCGGAGCGGCGTGGACAGGCACACCAGCTCGTCCACCTGGCCGCGTACCCGCTCGGCGGCGTCCGGCGCCGCCACCGGTACGGCCAGCACGACGTGTGCCGCACCCTGCGCACGGGCCACCTCGCACGCGGCCAGGGCGGTCGCGCCGGTCGCGATGCCGTCGTCCACCACGATCACGCAGCGTCCCTCGAAGCGGATGCGCGGCCGGTCGCCGCGGAAGGCGCGGACCCGCCGCAGCAGCTCGTCGCTCTCGGCGCGCTCCACGGAGGCGAGGTCCGCCGACGAAGCCCCGCTGCGGCGCAGGACGTCCTCGCTGATGACCCGCACACCGCCCTCACCGATGGCGCCGAAGCCCAGTTCCGGGTGGCGCGGGACGCCGAGTTTACGGACCACGATCACATCGAGCGGTGCGCCGAGCTCCTGGGCGACCCGGAAGGCCACCGGGACCCCGCCGCGGGGCAGTCCCAGCACGACCGGATCGCTGCCCGCCAGCGGGCGGAGAGCCGCTGCGAGCCGTTGTCCCGCGTCGGCACGATCGGAGAACAGCACGGGGATTCACCCCAGACCGGGAGAGGAGGGACTGCCGTCCGCACACCTTCTTCGAGTCGACACCGCGCACCACGGGTCCGCAAGCCGACGGCTGAGCCCGTTCCGCCGGGAAGCGTCTCCCGGGAGGCCGTGGCACGTCACAGGACGGAACGTGCCACCCGGAACCCGGTGTCGTCGATCCGGAACGTCGGGTGGCTGCGCCGACGCACCGATGCCCGGCAGCTCCAGTGCTCGTCGAACCAGCCGCCGCCGCGCAGTACCCGGTAGCTGCCGTACACCTCGGCGTCGTAGATGTCCCAGCACCATTCCCAGACATTGCCCAACGTGTCGTACAGGCCCCAGGCGTTGGGCTCCCTGCCGCCCACCTCGTGCATCCGCTCCCGGGAGTTGCCGCGGTGCCAGGCGATGTCGTCGAGCTCCCCGTAACGCGCGCCTGCCGTGCCGGCGCGGCAGGCGTGCTCCCACTCGGCCTCCGTAGGCAGCCGGTACCCGTCGGCGGCGCTGTCCCAGGTCACGTCTTCGGCGGCCTCCGTGCCGTCGGCCCCGGGATGGACGCGGTAGGCGGGGGCCAGCCCGGAGCGCAGCGACAGGGCGTTGCAGAACCGGACCGCGTCCAGCCAGGAAACGCCCTCGACGGGTAGCCGGCCGCCCTGTGCGGTCGCCGGGCGCTCGCCGGTGACCTGTGCGTACAGGTCCTGCGTGACCACGGATGCGGCGAGCCGGTACGGAGTGAGAGCGACCGTCCAACTGCGTTGCGTACGCCGGTCCGACAGGGTGACGCGACCCGCCGGGACGGTGATCATCTGGATGTCCGTGACTGTGTCCATGGAGCGCTGATCGTATCAACGCCGCTGAGGACGATGCCCGGTTCGTGCCCCGCCGGGTCAGCCCGCCGACGCCTCGCGGGTGATCGCGTCGAACCGCGCGCCCATGGCCGCCGCCAGCGCCTGCGCCCCGGACAGCGGCCGGACCATCACCGTCAAGTCGTCGATCTCCCCGGCCTCGTTCATGTGCAGGAAGTCGCAGCCGCTGATCTCCCGGTCGCCCACCTTCGCGACGAATGCGAGCGCGTGGTCGCGTCCGTCCGCGCTCGTCATCTCCCGGACGTACCGGAAGTCCGAGAACACCTCGGTGACCGCGCGCAGGATCGCTGCGGTGAGGGGCTTGCCGGCGTACGGCTTGAACGCCACCGGGCTGGTGAAGACGACGTCCTCGGCCAGCATCGCCTCGATCGCGTCGAGATCGCGCGCCTCGACGGCTTCGCGGAAAGGGTGCATGTGGTCCTCCATAATCAATTTATTGAATAGGTGTGAAAGAGGTTAATCACATCGGTGTTAACGTGTCCAGATGTCTCTCAAGTACGCGGTCCTGGCGGCCCTGCTGGAAGGCGAGGCCTCCGGCTACGACCTGGCCAAGGTCTTCGACGTCGCGGTCGCCGACTTCTGGTCCACCACCCCGCAGCAGCTCTACCGGGAGCTGGACCGGCTGGCGGGGAGCGGCCTGATCGCGGCACGGGTGGTCGAGCAGCAGCGCAGGCCGAACAAGAGGATGTTCACCCTCACGGAGGCGGGCCGCGCCTCGCTGGCCGCGTTCACCGCACAGCCGCCCCGCCCCATCGCCATCCGGGACGAGCTCCTGGTCATGACCCAGGCGGTGGACGGCGGCGACCAGGACGCGGTACGCGCCTCGGTCGCGGAACGCATGGAGTGGGCGCGCGCCAAGCTCGCCCGCTACGAACGGCTCCGGGACCGCCTGCTGGACGGCCGCGACGAGGAGACCTTCCTCGCGGAGACCGACCGCATCGGCCCCTACCTGACGCTGATGCGCGGACGGTCCTTCGAGGCGGAGAACCTGCGCTGGGGCGAGCAGGTGCTGCGGATCCTGGACCGGCGGGCGACTCGACGGCGTTGTCGGACCCCTCGGCCAGGTTCTGCCCATGACTGAATTCGTACTGGTGGCAGGTGCCTGGCTGGGAGCGGCGGCATGGGACGAGGTGGTGCCCGGACTGCGTGCGGCCGGGCACGGCGCTCACCCGGTGACGCTGAGCGGCGTCGGGGAGAAGCGAGGGCTGCCCGTCGGCCCGCAGACCCATGTGGCCGACATCGTCGACGAGGTGGAGCGCCTCGGCCTGCGCGACGTCGTCCTGGTCGGCCACAGCTACTCGGGCATCCCGGTCGGCCAGGCCTCCGGCCGCATCGGTGACCGGCTGACCCGCGTCGTCTTCGTGGACGCCAGCGTTCCGGCCGACGGCGAGTCGTTCGTCTCCACGTGGTGGCAGGGTCCGGCCGCGCTGGAGGCCGAGATCGCGGGCAACGGAGGCTTCTGGGCGACGCCGGCCGCGGCCGGCGTCGAGGACCAGGGGCTCACCGAGGAGCAGATCGCCCGGCTCTTGGCCCACGCGACGCCGCACCCGGGCTCCTCGCTGAGCGACCCCGCCGTGCTCGGACGCCCGCTCGACGGCCTCCCGGCCACCTACCTCAAGTGCCTGCTCGACGGTCCCGAACCGAGCGACGACGTGGCCGCGCTGCTGACCGGGGACAGCTGGGAGCTGGTCACCATGGACACCGGACACTGGCCGATGTACTCGCGGCCGGCGGAGCTGGTCCGGATTCTCACCGGGGCGGCCGAGCGGCGCGTCTGAGTCGGGCCCCGGGTCACGCGGCCCGGCACCGTCCGCCGTCCGCCGCCACGAACAGTCGATCAGTACGCGCGCTCCCGTGCTGTCCCGGGCTGCAATGGACGGGTGACCGCGCCCCCGGACGACTGCCTCGCGCGCAACGAATGGATCTGCGGCGCCTATCTGAGCAGCCGCCGGCACATCCTGTGGGAGGCCGTGCTCCAGCACCTCCAGCTGACCGTGACCGCCGTGCTCATCGGCCTGGTGCTCTCCCTCCCGCTCGCCCTCGCCGCCCGCCGCTGGCGCTGGGCGGCGGGTCCGGTGCTCGGGGTCACCACCGTGCTGTACACCGTGCCGTCCCTCGCGATGTTCTCGCTGTTGCTCCCGGTGTACGGACTCTCCGCCGCGCTCGTCGTCGCGGGCCTGGTCCTGTACTCCCTCACACTCCTCGTACGGAACATCCTGGCCGGACTCAGAGCCGTACCGGAGGAGACCCGCCAGGCAGCCCGCGGCATGGGATACGGACCCGTACGGCTGCTCGTCGCCGTGGAACTCCCCCTCGCCCTGCCCGCCGCCATGGCGGGCCTGCGCATCGCCACCGTCTCCGCGGTCTCCCTGGTCACCATCGGCGCGATCGTCGGCTACGGCGGACTCGGCAACCTCATCTACTCCGGGATGAACACCTACTTCAGGGCCCAGGTGCTCACCGCCTCCGTCCTCTGCGTCGTCATCGCCGTCGCCGCCGACCTGCTGCTCCTCCTCGTGCAGCGCCTGCTGACCCCCTGGACCCGGAGGCAGTCGTGAACACCCTCGGCAAGGCCTGGTCCTGGCTCACGACCTCCGCGCACTGGTACGGCGACGACGGCATCTGGACCCGGCTCGGCCAGCACCTCTACCTCACCGTGGTCTGCCTGCTGATCAGCTGCCTCATCGCGCTGCCGGTCGCTCTGGTCCTCGGCCATCTCGGCAGGGGCGGCGCCCTCGCCGTCAACATCTCCAACGTCGGCCGGGCCGTCCCCACCCTCGCTGTCCTGGTGCTGCTCCTGCTCACCCCGGTCGGCCGGTTCGGAGAAGGGCCGACCATCGTCGCCCTCGTCCTGTTCGCCGTACCGCCACTGCTCACCAACGCCTACGTCGGCATGCGGGAGGTCGACCAGGACGTGGTGCGGGCGGCCCGGGGCATGGGGATGACCGGCAGGCAGCTGCTGTTCCAGGTCGAGGTGCCGCTCGCCCTGCCGCTCATCCTCACCGGTGTACGGATCGCGGCCGTGCAGCTCGTCGCCACCGCCACCATCGCGGCCCTGGCGGGCGGCGGCGGCCTGGGCCGGATCATCACGGCCGGTTTCAACCTCGCCTCCACCGCCCAGGTGGTCGCCGGAGCGGTCCTGGTGGCCGTGTTCGCCCTGCTCGTCGAAGGGCTCTTCGAGCTGGCGCAGCGGCTCGCGCCCGACCGGGTCCGGAACGGGAACGCCGGATGAGGGCCCGCCGCACGGTCCCCGCGATCCTGCTCCTCGCGCTGCCGGTGACCGCCTGCACCACCGGACCGGCGCTGGAGAACCAGGGTGCGGTCACCGCGCCGCCCGGCGACAGCAAACACCTCACCATCGGCTCTGCGGGCTTCACAGAGAGCGATCTGCTCGCCCAGATGTACGCCCTGCTGCTCGACCGGGCCGGATACTCCACCAAGATCATCTCCGTCACCAACCGGGAGATCTACGAACCGGCGCTGGAGAGCGGCCAGATCGACGTCGTACCGGAGTACGCCGCCACCTTCGCCGACTGGCTGAACGCCAAGAAGAACGGCGCCGACGCCGCGCCCGTCGGCTCCCCGGACCTCGCCGCCACCATGAAGGCCCTGCGCGCCCTGGCCGCGCCGCGCGGCCTCACCGTGCTGGACCCCGGACGCGCCGTCGACCAGAACGCGTTCGCCGTCACCGCCGCGTACGCGACGAAGCACCACCTGAAGTCGCTGAGCGACCTGGGCAGAACAGGGCTGCCGGTCCGGCTGGCGGCAGGCGACGAATGCGTGCAGCGCCCGTACTGCGCACCTGGCCTGAAGAAGACGTACGGCATCGACATCACCGCCGTCGACCCCAAGGGCGTCGGTACCACCCAGGCCAAGCAGGCAGTCCAGAGCGGCCGGGACCAGATGGTGCTGACCACCACCACCGACGCCACCCTCGACGAGTTCGGACTCGTCCTGCTCGCGGACGACAAGCACCTGCAGAACGCCGACTACCTCGTTCCCGTCGTCAACCGGTCCCGGGCGGGCAGCGAGGGCGTGCGCAAGGCGCTGGGCAAGCTCAACACCGTACTGACCACCGCGGACCTGGCCCGTATGAACGAGCAGGCGGACAGCTGGCGACGGCTCCCGGAGGACGTGGCACGCAGCTATCTGCGGTCCGAGCACCTCATTCCGGCCGGCTGAGCGCGGCCGGGCCCGGTCAGGAGATCCGGCCCGGCCGCGTGCAGTCGGCGCGGTCCGATGAGTTCGCACCTTCGGTGGAGTCATCCTGTTGAACCCCACACCTGAGAAGGCGGAGCGATGAGCACCCTGCGCGAAGTACTCGAAACGCATGTCCGTCATGGATCGGTGCCGGGCGCGGTGGGGCTGGTGGCCCGCGGCGAACGCATCGAGGTGGCTGCCGCCGGTTCCGCCTTCTCGGGCGGCAGTGCGCCGATGGCCCGGGACTCGATCTTCCGGATCGCCTCGATCACCAAGCCGGTCACCGCGGCGGCGGCCATGATACTGATCGAGGACGGCCGGATCGCGGTCTCCGACCCGGTCGGGCCGTGGCTGCCCGAACTGGCGTCACCGAAGGTCGTACGCGCCCCGGACAGTCCCGTCGACGACGTGGTCCCGGCCGCCCGGCCGATCACCGTGTCCGACCTGCTCACCTTCCGCGCCGGGTACGGATTCCCGTCCGACTTCTCGCTGCCCGCTCTCGCACCGCTGTTCAGCGAGTTGCACCAGGGCTCGCCGGAGCCGCGGGGCGTCGCCGCCCCGGACGAGTGGATGGCCGCGCTGGCCCGCGTCCCGATGCTCCACCAGCCGGGGGAGGCGTGGCTGTACAACACCTGCTCCGACATCCTGGGCGTCCTGATCGCCAGGGTCTCCGGCCAGTCACTGCCGGAGTTCATGGCGGAGCGGCTGTTCGAGCCGCTCGGGATGACCGACACCGGATTCGCCGTCCCGGCGGACCGGCTCGACCGGTTCACCGGCTACTACCGGGCCGGTGCTCAGGGTGCCCTGGAACTGGTGGACGCCCCTGACGGTCAGTGGAGCAGCATGCCGGACTTCCCGTCCGGGGCCGGCGGACTCGTCTCGACCGTCGACGACTGGTACGCGTTCGCCCGGATGCTGCTGGACGAAGGGGCCGTCGGCAGCCGCAGCCTGCTGACGCCCGACTCGGTGCGGCAGATGACGACCGACCACCTGACACCCGCTCAGCGCGCGGCCAGCGGGCTGTTCACGGAGGGGCAGGGCTGGGGGTTCGGCGGTTCGGTCGACGTCGAGACACTCGATCCCTGGAACGTGCCGGGCCGCTACGGCTGGGTCGGTGGCACCGGCACGACGGCGCACGTCATCCCGTCCAGCGGCACGGTCGCCATCATGCTCAGCCAGGTCGCGATGGCGGGCCCCACCCCGCCGGTCATGATGCGGGACTTCTGGCGGCATGCGGCGGGCGTCTGACCCCGGACCCGGACCCCGGAGCGGGGGAACGTCATAGGGCTCTGGCAGCATCACGGGCATGGCCGACATCGATGACCTCGTGCAACGCGTCGCCGTGCGGGCCGCGACGGACGACGAGGACCTTCCCGCGCCTGTGGACGACGCTCGGACAGCGAACGCCGAGGCCCAACTGGGTTTCGCGCTGCATCCCCTGCTCGCGCGCCTGTACCGCGAGGTCGCCGACGGTGGCTTCGGCCCGGAGTACCGGCTGCTGCCGCTGTCCGGTCCGGGCTCCAGCGTCGTCGGCGAGTACCTGACGCGACGTGGGGCATCCGTCGGAGCGGAGCACCCGGAGTGGCCCGAAGGCGTCGTGCCGATCCTGACCTGGGGCTGTGGCATGTACGCGGGCGTCGACTGTCTCAGTGAGGACGGGCAGGTCCTGCTCTTCGAGCCGAACCCGTACGGCGGCGGATCGTGGGAGCAGTGCTGGTTCGTCGATTCCGCCGGCCTCGCGGAGTGGCTGGAGACCTGGCTCTCGGGGACGGGCTGGTTCGAGGAGGACGCCTGCGAGAGGGACGACGTGGCCGAACCCGAACCGTGGGAACAGGCCGGAAGCCGGCTGTCCGTCGGCGTATAGCCCGGCGGGAGAGGGGGACGAGCACCCGTCAGGCGTCCGACACCGAGTCGAAGTCGACTTCGTCGCGCCCCACGCCCTGCGCGTCCGCGTCCACCGACCGGCGAAGCGCCTCGTGCAGCTTCGCCGGAGTCAGTACGCCGAGGAACCGCGCCCCGTCCAGCACCGCCACCCAGCCGGCGTCGTGCTGCAGCATCTCGCTGAACGCCTGCTTCAACGGGGCGCCGACCGGTACCCACGCGTCCATCCGGCGGGCGAGCTCGCCCACCGTGCCGTGCTCCCCGGCGATGCCCAGCGCGTCCGCCGCCACCCAGCCGTGCAGTTCGCCCGCACTGTTCAGGACCACGGCCCACCGTGAGCCCGCGGCGCCGAGCCGGGCCGCCGCCACCGCGGCCGGCTCATCCAGGCGGGCGACCGGGGGTTCCTCCAGGTCCTCCGGTTCGATCGTGGTGACCGAGAGCCGCTTGAGGCCACGGTCGGCACCGACGAACCGGGCCACGTACGGGGTTGCGGGGGACCCGAGCACCGCCCCCGGGCTGTCGAACTGCTCGATGCGGCCCTCCCCGTACACCGCGATCCGGTCACTCATCCGCACGGCCTCCTCGATGTCGTGGGTGACCATCAGGACCGTCTTCCTCACCGTTGCCTGGAGGCTCAGGAACTCGTTCTGCAGCCGCTCCCGCACCACCGGGTCCACCGCCCCGAACGGTTCGTCCATCAGCAGCACCGGTGGATCGGCGGCCAGCGCGCGTGCCACGCCGACCCGCTGGCGCTGGCCGCCGGAGAGCTGGGCGGGGTACCGGGAGCCGTACACCGCCGGATCGAGGCCGACCAGATCCAGGAGTTCGGCCGCCCGCTCCCTCGCCCTGGACCGCTTCCAGCCGACCAGTGCCGGGACCGTGGCGGTGTTGTCGAGGACCGTCCGGTGCGGGAAGAGCCCGACCTGCTGGATGACGTAGCCGATCCCGCGGCGCAGCTTCACCGGGTCGACCGTCGAGATGTCCTCGCCGTTCACCAGAATCCGCCCCGAGGTCGGCTCGATCAGCCGGTTGACCATCATCATCGTGGTGGTCTTGCCGCAGCCGGACGGGCCGACCAGGGTCACGAGTTCACCCTCGCCGACTTCGAAGGACAGGTCGTGCACCGCCGTCGTGCCGTCCGCATAGACCTTGCCGACCTGCTCGAACCGGATCATGACTGCACGTTAGGAGGAGGCCGGACCCGCCGCACACGGGCCGGGACTGTCCGGGTCACGCGGCTGTGCTGAACTGTCCGGGAAACATCGGATTCAGGAGCACCCTTGAACAGCTACCGTCAGCCCGGCGTCCTCCTCACCGACCGCCACTTCACCGTGCCGCTCGACCACACCGACCCCGGTGGTGAGCAGATCGAGATCTTCGGCCGGGAGGTGGTGGCCGGTTCCAGGGCCGCGGAGGAGCTGCCGTGGCTGCTGTACCTGGAGGGCGGGCCGGGCTTCGGCGCCCGCCGCTTCACCGGAGCGGAGGCCTGGCTGGGCCGCGCGGTGCGGGAGTTCCGGGTGCTGCTCCTGGACCAGCGCGGCACCGGGCTCTCCACCCCCGCGAACCGGCAGACGCTTCCGCTGCGCGGTGGCCCGCGGGAGCAGGCCGACTATCTGACGCACTTCCGGTCCGACAGCATCGTGCGGGACTGCGAGCTGATCCGCCCGCAGCTGACCGGCGGCGCGCCCTGGACGGTGCTGGGCCAGTCCTTCGGCGGCTTCTGCGCCGTGCGCTATCTCTCCGCCGCGCCGGAGGGGCTCAGCACGGTCCTGATCACCGGTGGCCTGCCCTCGCTCGACGCCCACGCGGACGACGTCTACCGGGCCGCGTACCCGAGGATCGAGCGGAAGAACGCCGCGCACTACGCCCGCTACCCGCAGGACGTCGAGCGTGCCCGCGAGATCACCGCTCACCTCGCGGAGCACCACCCCGAGAGCGCCGGACACCGGTTGACGCCCGAGGGGTTCCAGTCCCTCGGCATCATGCTCGGCGGCGGCAGCGGCAGCCACCAGCTGCACTACCTGCTGGAGAACGCCTTCGTCCGCACCCCGCACGGCACCGAGCTCTCGGACGCCTTTCAGGAGGCCATGCGCACGGCCTGTTCGTTCGCCGGGCACCCGCTGTACGCGCTCCTGCACGAGCCGATCTACGGTCAGGGCGAACGCCCCACCGGCTGGGCGGCGGAGCGGGTGCGCGCCGAGTTCCCGCAGTTCGACGCGGCGGCAGCGCTCCGGGGCGACGGCCCCGTCCTGTTCACCGGCGAGAGCATCCACCCCTGGCACTTCGACGTGGACCCGGCCCTGCGCCCGCTGCGCGAGACGGCCGAACTGCTCGCCACCCGCGGCGGCTGGGAGCCGCTGTACGACGCGGAACGCCTGGCCGCCAACGAGGTTCCGGTGGCCGCCGCCGTCTACCACGACGACATGTACGTGGACACGGCCCACGCGCTGCGTACGGCCGCTTCGATCCGCGGGCTGCGCACCTGGGTGACCGACGAGTACGAGCACGACGGGCTGCGCGCGGGCGGCCCGAAGGTCCTGGACCGGCTGCTCGCCCTGGTCCGCGACGAGGTCTGAGACCGCGACGAGATCTGGGACCGCGGCGCAGCCCGGCCCGCGACGAAGCCGCGGGCCGGGTCAGCCCTGGAGGGAGTCCAGCGTCGCGTCCAGGCTCGCTGCCGACCGAGGGTCACGGTTGTAGGGGAGCCTGGACAGGACCGCCGTGATGCCGCACCTGTCGGTCACCGCGGAGTACACGAGACCGGAGCCGATACCGGCGGACAGCCAGCGCGCGGCCGGATACCGGACCCCCGCCAGCAGACCGGCCACCACCAGCGAACCGGCGGCGAGCCGCACCTGCCGCTCCAGCGGCCAGCCGGCCCGGGAGCCGGCGGGGCGGTCCAGGTCGAGGCCCTCGCCCTCCCAGGCGGAGGTGCCGCCGGTCAGCGTGGCGGCGTCGATGTCGGCGGCCGAGAGGATGTCGCAGGCCCGGGTGGAGCGGACGCCGGAGGCGCAGACGACGAGCAGGGCGCCGCGTGCCGAGGCGGACTTGAGCGCGGGGACGGCCTCCGAGAGACGGTCGAGCGGGATGTTCAGGGCGCCGGGAACATGCCCGGAGGCGTACTCGCCCGGACCCCGCACATCGATGACGGTGAACTCCGTGAGGCGGGCCGCTGCCTGGGCTGGTGAGAGCGATACGGGGCTGGTCACGAGCGGTGTTTCCTTTCGTTCACCGGGTGGGGCGGGTTCTCGGTCTCTCCTGCCCCGGACGGGCCAGGGTACCCGTCGGGGTATCCGAAGCCGTGGTGAACGAAGTCCGGGCGGGCCGCGCTCCGCCCGGCAGTAGCGCCGGTGCGGCGTCCCTGCCGTGCGGAGCCGTGCGGGCCCCGGTCAGTCGGTGCCGAACTCCATGGCGGCGCGGTCGAGCATCTGGTCGTCGTCGCCCTCCGAGCGGTCGCGGGAGGCGATGACCTCGGCGCCGCCCTGCGGCATCGCGCCGATCAGCCCGGTCGAGGCCGCCTGGGCGGCACCGATGAGCGTCTCGTGCGTGTTGCCGACGATGCCGAGATCGGCGTACTGCTCCAGCTTGGCGCGGGAGTCGGCGATGTCGAGGTTGCGCATGGTGAGCTGGCCGATCCGGTCCACCGGGCCGAACGCGGAGTTGTCGGTGCGCTCCATGGACAGCTTGTCCGGGTGGTAGCTGAACGCTGGACCGGAGGTGTTCATGATCGAGTAGTCCTCGCCTCGCCGCAGCCGCAGCGTCACCTCGCCGGTCACCGCGGCGCCGACCCAGCGCTGGAGGGACTCGCGGATCATCAGCGCCTGCGGGTCGAGCCAGCGGCCCTCGTACATGAGACGGCCAAGGCGCCGGCCCTCGTTGTGGTACTGCGCGACGGTGTCCTCGTTGTGGATCGCGTTGACCAGGCGCTCGTAGGCGGCGTGCAGCAGGGCCAGTGCCGGGGCCTCGTAGATGCCGCGGCTCTTGGCCTCGATCACCCGGTTCTCGATCTGGTCGGACATGCCCATGCCGTGGCGGCCGCCGATGGCGTTCGCCTCCATCACCAGGTCGACGGCGGAGGCGAACTCCTTGCCGTTGATCGTCACCGGGCGGCCCTGGTCGAAGCCGATCGTGACGTCCTCGGTGGCGATCTCGACCGCCGGGTCCCAGAACCGCACACCCATGATCGGGTCGACGGTCTCGACGCCCGTGTCGAGGTGCTCCAGGGTCTTCGCCTCGTGGGTGGCGCCCCAGATGTTGGCGTCGGTGGAGTACGCCTTCTCGGTGCTGTCGCGGTAGGGGAGGTCGTGGGCGAGCAGCCACTCCGACATCTCCTTGCGGCCGCCCAGCTCATGGACGAAGTCCGCGTCGAGCCAGGGCTTGTAGATCCGCAGGTGCGGGTTGGCGAGCAGACCGTAGCGGTAGAACCGCTCGATGTCGTTGCCCTTGAAGGTGGAGCCGTCGCCCCAGATCTGTACGTCGTCCTCAAGCATCGCCCGGACCAGCAGGGTGCCGGTGACGGCACGGCCGAGCGGCGTGGTGTTGAAGTAGGCACGCCCGCCCGAGCGGATGTGGAACGCGCCGCACGTGAGCGCCGCCAGCCCCTCCTCGACCAGCGCCGCGCGGCAGTCGACCAGGCGCGCGACCTCGGCGCCGTAGGCCGACGCGCGGCCGGGGACCGACGCGATGTCGGGCTCGTCGTACTGGCCGATGTCGGCGGTGTAGGTGCACGGGACGGCACCCTTGTCGCGCATCCACGCGACCGCGACGGAGGTGTCGAGGCCACCGGAGAAGGCGATGCCGACGCGCTCGCCGGCGGGCAGGGAGGTAAGAACCTTAGACATGGGAAGAGTATGCGCTATTACGCATGATCATGCAAAGTGGGGTTTGTGGGCGCGCCGCCGGGCGGGGTCGCGTGCTGATCCACCAGCGAGCGCGGGGTGGCCCTTAGCCTGCCGGTATGACCGAGCAGCTGGAACCCATGCCCGTGGACTGGCGGCGCGCGCTTGCCGTCGTGGCGCACCCCGACGACCTGGAGTACGGCTGCGCGGCGGCCGTCGCCGTGTGGACGGATGACGGGCGCGAGGTCGGCTATCTGCTGGCCACTCGTGGCGAGGCCGGCATCGACACCCTCGAACCGGAGAAGTGCGCACCGCTGCGCGAGCGGGAGCAGCGCGCGAGTGCGGCGGTCGTCGGGGTCTCCCAGGTGGAGTTCCTGGACTATCGCGACGGGGTGATCGAGTACGGCGTGGAGCTGCGCCGCGACATCACGGCGGCCATCCGCCGCTGCCGGCCCGAGCTGGTGGTCACGCTCAACCACCGCGACACCTGGGGCGGCGTCGCCTGGAACACCCCCGACCACCGCGCGGTCGGCCGGGCGACCCTGGACGCGGCGGCCGACGCCGGCAACCGCTGGATCTTCCCGGAGCTGGCCGAGCGGGGGCTCGAACCGTGGAACGGGGTGCGCTGGGTGGCCGTCGCCGGATCGGCCACGCCCACGCACGCCGTCGACGTGACGGCCGGACTCGAACGCTCGGTGCGCTCGCTGCTCGCCCACCGCACGTACATCGAGGTGCTCACGGACCAGGATCCGGAGGAGTACTGCCGCGCCTTCCTGGCCGGCAACGCGGAGGTGTCGGGTGAGCGCTTCGGCGGCCGGCCCGCCGTGACCTTCGAGCTGTTCGCGCGCTGAGCCGGACGGACCCTGGCCGCGCCCGGGTGTGCCGCCGTACTCTGTTCCGCACAAGGCAAACTGATGGCGCGTCAAATGATGGAGGGGGCGGCGGTGCTCGACATCCTCGATCACGACATTCCGCAGGGCGAGGAGCGGATCACGCTTCGGATCGAGGGCGGCGTGGGTGTGCTGACCCTCTGCCGGCCCGACCGGCTCAACGGCTGGAGCTGGGAGTCCAGCAGGCAGCTCGGCATCATGGCGGACCGGATCAGGTTCGACGGCTCGGTCCGGGCCGTTCTGCTGCGCGGTGAGGGCCGGGCCTTCTGTGCCGGGATCGACGTCACCGCGCCCGGTGGTGCCATCACCGGCCGTTCCCCCGCCGAGCGCACCCAGAACTACTACGAGGGCATCCGCTGGGTGCACGAACGCTTTGCCGCGTTCGCCGGGCTCCCGCAGCCGGTGGTCGCCGCCGTCCAGGGATACTGCCTGGGCTTCGGCTTCGAGCTGGCGCTCATGGCCGACATCCGGATCGCCGCCGACGACGCCGTGTTCGCGCTGCCGGAGGCCGGTATCGGGGTCGCCGTCGACGCGGGCGGCGACATGCGGATCGCCCGCGAGGCCGGGGCGGGCTGGGCGAAGTACCTCGCGCTCACCGGAAACCGGATCGACGCGGCGACGGCCGAGCGGATCGGGCTGCTCCAGAAGGTCACGCCGCGCGGTGGACTGGAGAGTGCCGCTCGGTCCGTCGCCGACGTGGTGGCGGCCAACGCCCCTTTGGCCGTACGGCACATCAAGCGGTCGGTCGACGCCTTCGCCGATGCCGGGATGGCCGCCGCGCTCGACCGGACGGCGCTGGCGGCCGCGCTCACCCTCACCTCGCAGGACTGCGCAGAGGGGTATGCGGCCAAGGCCGCCCGCCGGCCGCCGCGCTTCGGGGGCGGCTGACTCATCGCCCGCCGGGGCCGGGCGGGGCGAACGGGCCACGGCCCAGCTGTTCGCGCACCGGTACCACGGGCGGGGCGACCAGTGAGCGCCGCTGCCAGTTCGCGCCGTCGACCACGAGCGAGTGGCCGGAGACGAAACCGGCGTACGGCGAGGCCAGGAACGTCGCCGCCCAGCCCAGTTCGCGCGGCAGGCCGACCCGTAGCGCGGGCTGCCGCGCGTCGTGCTCGTCGCGTGGGCCGTCTGTGTCGTGCTTGTTGTGTTCGCCGTGTTCGCCGTGTTCGCTGTGCGCGGGGCCGGCTTCGCCTGCCCGGTCCAGGTGGCCGCGGATGTCGGTGGTCATGTCCTCGTGCGGCACCAGCCCCGGCACCAGTCCGTTGATCCGGATTCCGTACGGACCCCACTCCACGGCGAGCGTCTCGACCAGGTTCTTGACCCCCGCCTTGGCGGCGGCCGAGTGGGCGTAACCGGGGCCGCCGGTCCAGGCGTACGACGCCCCGACGCTGACGATCGAGCCCGCCGTTCCGGCCGCGAGGTGGCGCCGCCCGAACTCCCGGGTCATGAACCAGGTGCCGGTCAGCGTGATGTCGAGCACCGCCCGCCAGGCGTTCGGAGACAAGTCCTCCGCGGGGGAGGGGAAGTTGGCGGCCGCGTTGTTGATCAGTACTTCCGGTAGCCCCAGTCGGGCCTCGGCCGCGTCGAACACCGCGGCGATCCGGTCGGGGTCGCGGATGTCGGCCGGTGCGGTCATGACCCGGCCGCCGGTCAGTGGGGCCAGCTCGTCCCGGGCGGCGGCCAGCCGTTCGGCGTTCCGGCCGACCAGCACCAGATCCGCGCCCAGCCGGGCGAATTCGGCGGCGATCGCCTTGCCCAGTCCCGAGCCCCCGCCGGTCACCAGCACCACGATGCCGTCGTACGTGCCGGGTGGTAGGGCGCTGGCACCCAGCGGGGGCGGAGCGGCGAGTCCGGGGGTGTGCATGGGCTCTGTCATGGCGCATAAGTACCGCGTCCGAAGACAAAACTCCAGGTCCACGCAGTGATGTTGTCCAGACCATTGACATGCAAGCGCCAGGATGTTGAATTCGGTGCAGTTGTGTTGCGCGACTCTGATGACTTGAGTGATCAATGGAGGATCTGTGACGCCTCGCCCACCCCGTCTCACCGCCATGGCCGCGGCGGCGGCCCTGCTCGTCGGTGGCCTGCTGGCCGCCGGGCCGTCCGCACAAGCGGCCGGCGCCACCGCGACCGGCACCCCGACGAAGGCCCAGGACAGCCCGGGGGCCCCCGTCATCACCCCGACCCCGCAGTCGGTGAAGAACCGGTCCGACCGGATCACCATCACTCCCACCGTCACCGTGGTGGCCGGCGAGGTGGCCGACGAGTCCTCGCTCGCCGTGGTCGAGACCGCCCTGAAGCGGGCCGGTGCGCAGCGCGTCGTCCGGAGCACCCGGGCATCCGCGAGCGGGCTCACCGTCCATGTCGGTGACGCCGGCGCGCTCGCCGCTCAGAAGCTCGAAGGCACCGAGAAACTGCCCGCCGACGGATACGTCCTCGGCATCGGGGCGGACCGCATCGTTCTCGCGGGCAAGGACACCACCGGCACCTACTACGCCGCACAGAGCCTGCGCCAGATCCTGCCGCACCAGCAGCGGCCGGGCGCCCGGGTCGGCGGACTCGCGGTGCGCGACTGGCCGGGCACCGCGCTGCGCGGCGTCATCGAAGGGTTCTACGGCACCCCCTGGTCGCAGAAGGCCCGGCTGGACCAGCTGGACTACTACGGCGAGCACAAGATGAACATCTACGTCTACTCGCCCAAGGACGACGCCTACCTCCGCGAGAAGTGGCGCGACGCCTACCCGGCCGACCAGCTGGCGCAGATCAAGGACCTCACCGACCGGGCGGCCCGGCGGCACGTCGAGTTCACCTACGCTCTCTCTCCCGGGCTGTCGGTCTGCTACAGCTCGGACGCGGACACCAAGGCCCTCGTCGACAAGTTCCAGACGATCTGGGACATCGGCGTACGGACGTTCGCGGTGCCGCTGGACGACATCAGCTACACCGACTGGAACTGCGACGCCGACAAGGAGAAGTGGGGGACCGGCGGCGGTGCGGCGGGAGCCGCGCAGGCGTACCTGCTGAACCGGGTCAACAAGGAGTTCATCGCCACCCACCCCGGCGCGCAGCCGCTCCAGATGGTCCCCACCGAGTACTACAACATCAGCGCATCGGCCTACAAGACGGCCCTCTCCGAGCAGCTCGACCCGGATGTGCTCGTCGAGTGGACCGGCGTGGGAGTCGTCGCGCCGACCATGACGGTGGCTCAGGCCGACACCGCCCGCAAGGTGTTCGGGCACCCGATCCTGACCTGGGACAACTACCCGGTGAACGACTACGCGACCGACCGGCTGCTCCTGGGCCCGTTCAACGGGCGCGAGAAGGGGCTTCCGGGCAGGCTCGCGGGCATCACCGCCAACCCGATGATCCAGCCGTACGCCTCGAAGCTCTCGCTGTACACCGTCGCGGACTACTCCTGGAACGACGCCGCGTACGACCCGCGCACCTCGTGGGGCAAGGGGCTCAAGGAGTACGCGGGAGGCGACGTCCGCACCGAGCAGGCGCTGCGCACCTTCGCCGACGTCAACTACAGCTCCGCGCTCAACACCGACAAGGCACCGGAACTGGCGGCGGAGGTCACGCGCTACTGGAAGTCCGGCGACTCGAAGCGCCTCACCACCGTGCTCGGAGACCTCGGCGCAGCCCCCGCCCGGCTGCGCGCGGCACTTCCGGACCGCGGGTTCATCGACGATTCCGGCCCCTGGCTGGACGCGACCGAGGCCTGGGCGACCGCGTCCCGCACCGCCCTGCGCATGGTCGAAGCGGCCCGTGCCGGGAACGGCGCACAGGCCTGGGAGCTCCGGCAGCAGCTGCCCGCGCAGGTCGAGCGGGCCAAGTCCTTCGTGTACACCGGCCTCGGCGGCGGCAAGGTGCCGGTCCACGTCGGTGACGGGGTACTGGACGGGTTCGTCGACGCGGCCACCGCCGAGTACGACCGGATCCTCGGTGTGAGCGGCCGGCCCGGCGCCTCGACGAGCCTCGGCACGTACCAGGGCAACACCGCCGCCCGGATGCTCGACGGCGACGACTCCACGTACTTCTGGAGCGACGGGGCGCCCGCCGTGGACGATCAGCTCACCGTCGACCTGGGCGAGTCCAGGGGCGTCGGCGACATCACGCTCGCCATGGGCAAGCCCGGCAGCGCGGACGACTACCTGCACGAGGGAGTGCTGGAGTACTCGGCCGACGGCAAGAGCTGGCAGCCGCTCACCGCCTTCTCCGGCGAGGCGGACGTCGCCGCGACCGCGCCCGCCGGTACGAAGGCCCGCTATGTGCGGGCGCGGTCGACCGCTGCCCAGACCAGCTGGGTCGTCGTCCGTGAGTTCCACGTCGCGACCACGGACGGCGCGGTCGCCGGCAACCCGCCCGCTGCCACCGGCTCCGCCATGGGCTCGGCGGCCGACGGGGACCCGGGCACGGTCTACCGGGCCGCGCGGGCCCCGCAGGCAGGTGAGTTCCTTGAGGTGGCACTCGGCAGTGCGCGTGCGGTCGGTTCGGTCGCGGTCCTGCGGCCGGCCGGTGCCAAGGGCGAAGCGGACATCCAGCTGCGGAACGCGGACGGTGACTGGCGGACCGTCGGCAGGCTCGGCGGGGCGTACACCGGCATCGACACGCACGGCCGGACCTCCGACGCGGTGCGGCTGACCTGGCGCAAGGGTGCGGAGGCGCCGCAGATCGCTGAGGTGGTGGTGGGCAGGTAGCGGCCCGCCCGCAGTGCGGCCGGCGCCCCCGCACCACTGCGGGCGGGGCCGGGCGCACAGCCATCTCACGGGTCACCCGTCACGGCTCATCGGCCGGGCCCCGGCCGAATCGGTCACCCACAGGTTGTTCCCAGAGGGGCAAGCGACCGCTTAGTATGTGCCGGAGCAGTGGTAATGCCGACAGCGTTGTGGAGGCCCCTCATGCAGGCATGGCGAGTGCACCGGAACGGCGAGCCGAGCGAGGTGATGCGGCTGGAGGAAACCGACCGGCCCACGCCCGGCGACGGGCAGGTGCTCGTCGAGGTGCTCGCGGCGAACATCAACTTCCCCGACGCGCTGCTCTGCCGCGGCCAGTACCAGGTCAGGCCCCCGCTGCCGTTCACGCCAGGGGTGGAGATCTGCGGCAGGACGCAGGACGGGCGCCGGGTGCTCGCCGCCCCCGCGCTGCCGCACGGCGGATTCGCCCAGTACGTCGTCGCGGACGAGGCGGCCCTGCTGCCCGCGCCGGAAGCCCTGGACGACGCCGAAGCCGCCGCGTTGCACATCGGCTATCAGACCGGCTGGTTCGGACTGCACCGGCGGGCACACCTGCGGGACGGTGAGACGCTGCTCGTCCACGCGGCGGCCGGCGGCGTCGGCAGCGCGGCGGTCCAGCTCGGCAAGGCCGCCGGCGCGACCGTCATCGGTGTGGTCGGCGGCGCGGAGAAGGCCAAGGCCGCCACCGCGCTCGGCTGCGACCTGGTTATCGACCGGCGCACCGATGACATCGTCGCGGCCGTCAAGGACGCGACCGGCGGACGTGGCGCCGACGTCGTCTACGACCCGGTCGGCGGCGACGCGTACGCCAAGTCCGTGAAGTGCGTCGCCTTCGAGGGGCGAGTGATCGTCGTCGGCTTCGCCAGCGGCGTGATCCCCACCCCGGCGCTCAACCACGCCCTCGTGAAGAACTACTCGGTCCTCGGACTCCACTGGGGCCTGTACAACTCGAAGGACCCGCAGGCGGTCCGCGACTGTCACCAGGAGCTGACCCGGCTTTCCGCAGAGGGTGTCATCAAGCCGCTGATCAGCGAGCGTGTCGCGATGGACGGGGCGGCGGCCGCCGTCCAGCGCGTCGCCGACGGCACCAGCACCGGCCGCATCGTCGTCCTCCCGTCAGGAGCCGCCCGATGACCACCCCCGACGCGGCCGGACTGCGCCGCCTCACCCTGGAACTGCTCGCCGCCCACCCCCCGGCCACCACCGACCCCACCGACTTCCTCAAGGCCCGCTTCGACGCCGGACTCGCCTGGGTGCACTACCCGGCCGGACTCGGCGGCCTGGACGCGCCGCGCTCCCTGCAGCCCGTCGTCGACGCCGAACTCGCCGCGGCGGACGCACCGGACAACGATCCGCGCCGCATCGGCATCGGCCTCGGCATGGCCGCCCCCACGATCCTCGGCTCTGGAACCGACGAGCAGAAGCGGCGCTTCCTGCGCCCGCTGTGGGTCGGGGAGGAGGTGTGGTGCCAGCTCTTCAGCGAGCCCGGCGCCGGCTCCGACCTGGCCGCCCTCGGTACCCGCGCCGTCCGCGACGGGGAGGACTGGGTGGTCGACGGGCAGAAGGTCTGGACGTCCAGTGCCCACCTGGCGCGCTGGGCCATCCTCATCGCCCGTACCGATCCCGACGTGCCCAAGCACCGCGGCATCAGCTACTTCATCTGCGATATGACCGACCCCGGGGTCGAGGTCCGGCCGCTGCGGCAGATCACCGGCGAGGCCGAGTTCAACGAGGTCTTCCTCACCGGGGTCCGCATCCCCGACAGCCACCGGCTCGGCCCGGTCGGTGAGGGCTGGAAGGTCGCACAGACGACGCTCATGAACGAGCGCGTCTCCATCGGCGGAGCGCGCATCCCGCGCGAGGGCGGCATGATCGGACCGATCGCCGCGACCTGGCGCGAACGCCCCGAACTGCGCACCCACGATCTTCACCAGCGCCTGCTCACCTTCTGGGTGGAGGCCGAGGTCGCCCGGCTCACCGGGGCGCGCCTGCGCCAGCAGCTCGTCGCCGGACAACCGGGCCCCGAGGGATCCGGGATGAAGCTCGCCTTCGCCCGGCTCAACCAGGAGATCAGCGGACTCGAAGTCGAACTCATGGGAGGCGAGGGGCTGCTGTACAGCGACTGGACGATGCGACGGCCCGAATTCGTCGACTTCACCGGCCGCGACGCCGGCTACCGCTACCTCCGCTCGAAGGGCAACTCCATCGAGGGCGGTACGAGCGAGGTACTGCTCAACATCGTCGCAGAACGCGTGCTCGGCCTGCCCGCCGAACCGCGCAACGACAAGGCCGTCGCCTGGAAGGACCTGTCCCGATGACCGCACGGACCGAAGAGAGCCAGGCGCCCGATCTGCTGTACTCGGAGGCGGAGGAGGACCTGCGCGCCGCCGTTCGCTCGCTCCTGGACGCCCGGTGCGACGCGCCGGCGGTGATCGCCCGCACCGAGTCCGCCACGCCGTACGACCCGCAGCTGTGGAAGGCGCTCGCCACCGGCATCGGCGCCGCCGGACTCCTGGTGCCCGAGAATCTCGGCGGGCAGGGGGCCGGGCACCGCGAGGCCGCCGTGGTCATGGAGGAACTCGGGCGCCGCGTCGCTCCGGTGCCTTACCTGACCAGCTCCGTCGTCGCCACCCGGACCCTGCTGGCGCTCGGCGGACAGGACGGGCCGGTGGCCGCACTCCTGACCGAACTGGCCACGGGCCGCAGGACCGCCGTGCTCGCCGTGCCGTTCTCCGCCGCCGCGCCGGAGACCGCCACCCCGCTCGCCGCCCTCGACGGCACGCTCGGCCCGATCGCGGACGCGGCCGTCGCCGATGTCCTGCTGGTGCCCACCACCGACGGCCTGTACGCGGTCGACGCGG
>CBRG010000219.1 GCA_000470535.1 Streptomyces sp. AW19M42 | reverse complement strand
GGTAGCCCCATGCCCCAACGCTCGTTCGGACGCTCCGTACAAAGAGAGCCCGGGCGCCCGCTCCGTGAAGCGGGCAGTGCCCAGCTAGACACTCAAGGGCCCGTCCTAGAAGTAGTGCTTTCGTCCTCCGACCTTGCGACCGGTTGCGCCGAGGATCCACAGGACGGCGCCGACCACGATGAGTACACCGCCGATGGTCGTCAGCAGCCCCATGCCGACAAGCAGGCCGATGATGAGCAGAATTACACCCAGCAGAATCATTTCAGTTCCCATCGTAAATTCTATTGGTACATATGATATCCGCTGTGCAGCAACCTCGCCGCACTTGGACAAGTTCAGCCTGGCTGAATTCTGAGTGGACAGCTGCCAGGATGCCGTCCTGTTCGAACGTCTTCCCTGCGGATCCGGCTTCACACACGACTTTCCTGAATTATGTGAGGACGGGGCGAGGGGTGCTGGTGAGCTGGTCTCTCAGGCAGCCCCGGCTGGGGCACAGCTCCCTCTGCGCCGGGGGAACAGCGTCCTCTGCGCCGGGGCGCAGCACCCTCTATGCCCTGACTTGCCCGGGTCTGACCGGGCTGCGGCTCGCCGATCTGCAACTACAACGTGGCTCCCTCATCGCTCGCGCCCCACGTCGCGTACCGATCAGCCAGACATGATTGGAATCCGAACCGAGGGGCAGACGGCGTTCTGAGAGCGCGTCACCAACTTTGGGTGAGGCCATTGCGGATTGCGATGATTTTCGATCGTGGACCGCAAAGCATTTCTAATGAGGAGACGCATATGAGCGAGAGCATCTGGGGCTACGCGCCGACTGCCGGTCACGCTGCGGGTACCGACCTGATCGGGTACAAGGTCGAGGCCACCGACGGGAGCATCGGAAAGGTCGACAAGCATTCGGACGACGTCAACTCCGCTTACCTCGTGGTCGACACCGGTGTCTGGATCTTCGGCAAGCATGTGCTGCTGCCGGCCGGCACCGTGAAGACGATCGACCAGGCAGAGCGAAAGATCTACGTCGATCTCACCAAGAACCAGATCAAGGGTTCCCCGGAGTTCGACAAGGACAAGCACGTCGGTGACGCCGGTTACCACGAGCAGCTCGGCGGCTACTACCAGAGCCACCGCGGCCTCTGACACACCGGTCTCGACGCATGGGTGGGCCCCCCGGACAACTCCGGGGGGCCCACCCATGCGTCGGGAACACGAACCGGGTGGGACCGGTGTCCGGGAGGGGGTGTTGGGCGCACCCTCGTGGTGTTGCCGGGCCGCTGGTGGGCCGAACGGCCCCTTCGCGGCGTCTTGCTCATGATGAGAGCGACGAAGGAAGAGCGAACAGGCGCCACCCGGCGGACGGCACTGCGTGGGCTGGGACTCGCGGTCGGGGGCGTGGCACTGGCCACCGGGCTGGGAGTCTCACCGGCCACAGCGGACCCGCGTCGCGGGCCCACCACGTACGTGCTGGTGCACGGTACTCACAGCGCGGGCGCGTTCTGGACCCCCATCGCGCGTGAGCTGACACTGCGCGGTACGGATGGCCCAGTGATGCGCGACGCGGAGGGCCCGACACGGAACGCGTCAGGTGTGCCGCCCTCCTGCCTCGGGCTACCTCGGGCTCACCGCAGCCGCGTCGCCCCTCGCGTCGTCCTCCGCCGGGGCCTCGCCGAAGCGGGCCAGCGCCAGGGCGCCCGCGACGGCCACCGCGAAACCGGTGATCGCCAACCAGCCGAGGCCCTCGCGGGTGCGGTCCCCGAGCCAGATGACGCCGACCAGCGCGGGGCCGATCGTCTCGCCCAGGACCATTCCGGCGGTCGCCGTCGTCACCGAGCCGCGTTGCAGCGCAGACGTGAGCAGCAGGAACGCCGAACCGCCGCCCACCAGCAGCGCGTACATGGCTGGGTTGGTCAGCAGCGCGGCCGGCGACACGTCGTCGATGAGCCGGACGGCGACTTCCACCACGCCGAACCCGCAGCCCGCACCGAGTCCCAGGACCAGCGCGCGGGCCCGCTCGGGCAGCCGGCCCGCCGCCGTACCGATCAGCAGGACGGCGACCGCGATCCCGAGCATCGACCAGCGCAGCGCGTCCGAGCCGGTCAGGTGGCCCTCGCCGCCGGAGGCCAGCCCCAGCATGCCCAGGCCCGCGCAGACCACGGCGACGGCCGTCCACTCGGTGGAGCTCAGCCGCACCTGGAGCAGGCGGGCGGCGACGACGGCGGTGACGGCGAGACTCGCGGCCAGCGCCGCGCCGACCGCGTAGATGGGCAGCGAGCGCAGGGCGATGATCTGGAGGACGAAGCCGAGGCCGTCGAGAGCGAGTCCGGCGACGTAGCGCCACTGCCGCACCGCTCGCAGCAGCAGCGCCGGGTCGACCCCCGCCCCGGCCCCGGGCTCGGCTGCGGCCCGTGCGGCGACGGCCTGAAGGACGGAGGCCGTGCCGAAGCAGACCGCTGAACCGAGCGCGCAGATCATCCCCAGAAGCACACGGGGACTCTACTGGCCGGGAGGGCGGCGGCGCCCTGGCCCGTGTCCCGCCCCGAGCACTCGGCGGCAGCCGTCAGCCGCGCAGGACTTCGCGGAGCTGCTCCAGGCCCCAGTCCAGGTCCTCCTTGCTGATCACCAACGGCGGGGCGATCCGGATCGTCGAACCATGGGTGTCCTTCACCAGCACCCGGCGGTCCATCAGCTTCTCGGAGATCTCCCGGCCCGTGCCGTGGCCGGGGGCGATGTCGACACCCGCCCAGAGCCCGCGCCCCCGCACCGTCTCCACCGCGCCCCCGCCCACCAGCAGCCCCAGCTCCTGGTGGAGGTGGTCGCCCAACTCCGTTGCCCGCTGCTGGAACTCACCGGTGCGCAGCATCGCGATGACCTCCAACGCCACCGCGCACGCCAGCGGATTGCCGCCGAACGTCGAACCGTGCTCCCCGGGCCGGTGCACCCCCAGCACCGCGGCCGACGACACCACGGCCGACACCGGTACGACGCCGCCGCCCAGCGCCTTGCCGAGCACGTACATGTCCGGCACGACGCCCTCGTGCTCGCACGCGAACGTCTTCCCGGTCCGGCCCAGGCCCGACTGGATCTCGTCCGCGATGAACAGCACGTTCCGCTCCCGGGTCAGCTCCCGCACCCCGGGGAGGTAGCCGGGCGGCGGCACCAGCACCCCCGCCTCGCCCTGGATCGGCTCCAGCAGCACCGCCACGGTGTTCTCCGTCATCGCGGCCCGCATCGCGGTCAGGTCCCCGTACGGCACGATCTCGAACCCGGGCGTGTACGGGCCGAAGTCCGCACGGGCCTCGTGGTCCGTGGAGAAGCTGATGATCGTCGTCGTCCGGCCGTGGAAGTTGTCCGAAGCGACGATGATCTTGGCCATGCCGTCCGGGACGCCCTTGACCCGGTAGCCCCACTTGCGGGCGGTCTTCACCGCGGTCTCCACGGCCTCCGCTCCGGTGTTCATCGGCAGCACCATCTCCATGCCGCACAACTCGGCCAGCTGCGTACAGAAGTCGGCGAAGCGGTCGTGGTGGAAGGCCCGCGAGGTCAGGGTCACCCGCTCCAGCTGCGCCTTGGCGGCGTCGATCAGACGTCGGTTGCCGTGGCCGAAGTTGAGCGCGGAGTAACCGGCGAGCATGTCGAGATAGCGCCGCCCCTCGACGTCGGTCATCCAGGCACCCTCCGCCGTCGCGACGACGACGGGCAGCGGATGGTAGTTGTGCGCGCTGTGCGCATCGGCCGAGGCGATGGCGTTTTCCGTGGTCGACACGGGATCTCCGTTCGTCGTGCGGATCGGGTTGGTGTGCCCACTTTGTATCGTCGGTCGGATCGACCACGAGGAAACCTTCACTTCACGGCGCGCCCGCGCTTCCCTTGCAGAGGGCGGTGCGTTAGGGGAGTCCAGGCCCCCCGCAGGCATGAGGCCGAAAGGTTTCTTGCGCCAGCAGACTGCGCGGGTAGCGTTACATCACTCTCCAGGTTGTGGTGCATGTGCAAAGGGGGAAGCATGTCATTAGGAGAGGAAGAGACACGGCTCAAGGCGGACGGGGGGCCTCGCGGGCAAGCAGTGCCGACGCGACTTGCCTCTGCCGAGCCGGGGCCCGTAACGGCTTTGAACGTTGCCGGCGCGGATCTGGGACCGGCGGACGGGCCGATACGGACCAAGGCATCCGAAATTCGTACGGCGAACTCCGAAGCCAAGGAGAAGGCGAAGCTCGACGACGCGGAAGCGTTGGGAAAGCTGCACGCCGGCTGGTTTGCCGGCCCTGCGAGCAACGACTGCGTGGCCGCCTGGCAGAGGCGTTTGCACGAACTCAGCGATCTTGTCGAGGACGCTGCCGCCGCCCTGACCAAGGCGATGGACAGCCAGATCGGCGACGATGTGTCCCTTGCCCAGCGGCTCAGGGCCCAGGCCGACTGGCTGGAGGATGCCTGATGGTCTCCGTCAGTGAACTGAGCAGCGCCCAGCCCGTCAAGTGGCGGGATGCTGCCGATGACGCAATTGCAGCAGCGAAGCAGTGCGAAGGAATCGGCTCGTATGCCCGGGACGATGTCGCCGCCACGCTCCGGCGGTGCTGGGTGGGTGACACCGGAAGCGCGGCACGCGGCCGCTTCGTCAAGCACGCCGACGACTACGACGCGGCAGCCATGGCCCTACGCGCCATGGCAAAGGCCTACGACGACCTGGCCGACGACATCACCAACGCACAGCGGGACCTGACCGGCGCACTCGACTACGCCAGTGCCCATGAGCTGAAGGTCGACGACAGCGGGCGCGTGCAGCTGGCCAAGACCGTAGCCGTACCGACAGGCAGCACCGAACACCTGGAACCGCTGATGCATGCCCAGGGCATCATCGACGATGCCCTGTCGAAGGCAAGCCGTGCCGATACCGATGCGGCACGCGCCCTGCGGACCGTCGACTCTATGCCGCGGACACTCCGGATGTCCGGGAGAAGAACGAACAGAACGGTGACGAGTCCGGAGCCCGAGGCGCCGACATCAAGGTCCGCGGGGAGAACTGGGACAAGGTCCAACCCCATCTCGATGACGCGATGGCCTGGGACGCGCTGAGCGACGAAGAGCGTGCCAAGGCGATCCGGCAATTGGAGTCGGAGACACCCGCCGGACACCATGTTTCCATCGAGCCGATCTACGCTGCGGGCGGTCCCACGACCGGGACCGGCAGCGGTGACCCCGAACCAGGCACGCCGTCACCCAGCCCCGGACCAGCGCCAACACCCCCTGGGAACAATTGAGTACATGAGGAAGATCATTCTCATCATCGCGGCCATGGCTCTCGCTGCCGGCCTCACCGGCTGTGACCCGACGCAGAGTGAAGGCTCCCGTCCGCGCACTCCGATGCCCAGCAGCGTTCCCACCGAGCCCGTGTATGCCACCGCGGACGATGTGATGAAGGCCATGGGCGACGGCGGCCTGGAGTGCAGACTCCTCCGCCGCGCGCGGGCCAACTTCGGCTCGGGACTCGACTGCCTGGCTGAAGTCAAGGGAGCGAAGGTGGAGAACGAGATCCATGTACTCGACCCTGTCAAGTTCAGCCGTGACGACATTGGCAGCGCCATCGCCAGCAGGCGGGAGGCCCCGTACAACCACACCATCGTGGCAGCGGGCAACTGGTACGTCTGGGTCAGATATCCCGAATTCGCCGCGCAAGTCGCCAAGGCGCTCAAAGGCGTCGTCCTACCCCCACAGGCCACGAGCAGCGGGTCAGCGGATCCCGCCCTGGCTCACACCGGCGGGTGACTACGGAGCCTCTTGAAGAGCCGCGAACCGCCCACTCACAGATCGATCAGCTCCTGACGCGGTCCCGTACCGGGAGTCTCGCCGCCCCCGCCCGGCCCATCCTCCCCCCGCCGCGTCCACCACCGCCCACCCAGCACGAGCGCCCCGCCCGCCGCCAGTCCGGGTATCGCCCACCAGCAGCCATCGGCCCCGAACGGGCCGTGGCCAGCGGAGGTGGAGGCAGAGGTAGGAGCGGAGGCGGAAGGGGAAGCGGATGCAGGGGCTGGCGCGGTGTCTCCGGCGTCCTGGGCCGGGTAGGCGGTGGTGTCCTCCCAGTCTCGGGGGAACAGCGCCGGGTATCCCGACTTGTTGCTCCGCTCTCCCAGCAGTTCGAGATCGGCGAAGAGCGCGAGCAGTTCCTTGGGGTTCGCCGCCCGGTGCCAGTACCCGCGGTAGGCCGTGGGCATCTCCGTGGCCGTGTGTATCCCTACGGTGTGCGGATCGTCGCCGGGGAAGACGCGGTCGATCCTTGCCGGTGTGATGTCGAGGGCCATCCAGGCGATGTTGATCTGCCTCGTACCCACCGCCTCGTCCAGGCTCGGTGGGCGCTCCGTGTCCCCCCGGCCGGACGGACCGAGCAGTCGGCCCAGCTCGTCGAAGCGCTTGTCGGTGACGGGCAGTGCGGTCGTGCGGCCGGTGTCGGGTGACGTGACCAGCATGCTCGTCGGACCGCCCGCCGACGTGCTCGGCGCCAGGACCAGGCCGAGCCCGAGCAGTGCCGTCAGCAGGGCCGTGAGCACGGCCGCCCCTCGTGAGAACCGGCCCGTCAGCTGCCGCATGATGTCCCCCAGTCATCTTGATCGTTCCCGCTGGTGCGGCTCGTCCGCACCGCGTCACCTCTGATACACCGCTCGGCGCCCGCGGGTTCCCCCTTCCAGTCCACCGGATCGAGCGCGTATCGGGCTCCCTGAATCAGTGGATGGAGCCGGCGATCTCCAGTGCGCGGTCCGGCGACGGCACGCCCTCCAGCCGCAACGTCACCCGCCCGTCCCCGACCCACAAAACCGTCTCCGCCTCGTCCATCTCCAGCAGATAGCGGCAGGTGACGACCTGGCGCTGTTTCTCGCCCAGCCCGTCCAGCGCCGCTATCAGCAGCGTCCGCCGCTCCGCTGCCAGTGCGGCTGCCGCCGGGTCCGTCGCCTCCGGTATCAGTGGATCGGCCTCCCGCAGTCCCGCCTCGCGCCCGGCCACCGCGCGCAGCCGGCCGGCCGAGCGGACTGTGTTCCTGGTCTCATTGACGACGATCCGCAACAGCCACGGCCGGAACGCCGCGTCCTCGCGGAAACTCCCCAGCGAGCGGTACGCCTTGAAGAACGCGGACTGCACCACATCCTCGGCCTCCGCCCCGGCGCCGAAGGCGACCGCGGCACGCAGCGCGGCGCCCGTATGCGCGCGCACCAGCTCCGTGTACGCCTCGGCCTCGCCCGAGCGCACCCGCGCGATCACCGCCGCTTCTGAGACCGGCCCGGCCGGCGCCCGGTCCTTCCGCCCTCCGGCGGGCGCGAAAGCGTGGCCCGCGCCCTCGTCATCGATGGCGCGGCCCCCCTTCCGGCCCGGCTGCAGGGCCCCCTCCTGCGTCCTCACACCTTTCATACACCGGTTGCCCGAGATCGGTTCCGTACCTGAGACAATGATTTCTATGGCCTCTGAACGTCCCCGTGTGCTCTCCGGAATCCAGCCCACCGCAGGCTCGTTCCACCTCGGCAACTACCTCGGCGCGGTCCGCCAGTGGGTGGCCCTGCAGGAGTCCCACGACGCCTTTTACATGGTCGTCGACCTGCACGCGATCACCGTCCCGCAGGAACCCGCGGCACTGCGCGCCAACACCCGGCTCGCCGTCGCCCAGCTGCTCGCCGCCGGGGTCGACCCGGACCGCTGCACGCTCTTCGTCCAGAGTCACGTTCCCGAGCACGCCCAGCTCGGCTGGGTCATGAACTGCCTGGCCGGCTTCGGTGAGGCGGCCAGGATGACGCAGTTCAAGGACAAGTCCGGCAAGCAGGGGACCGACCGCACCACGGTCGGGCTCTTCACCTATCCGATGCTGATGGTCGCGGACATCCTGCTCTACCAGGCCGACCAGGTCCCGGTGGGCGAGGACCAGCGCCAGCACCTGGAGCTGACCCGCAACCTCGCGGAGCGGTTCAACGGCACCTACGGCGACACGTTCACCGTGCCGGACCCGTACATCCTCAAGGAGACCGGGAAGATCTACGACCTCCAGGACCCGTCCGCGAAGATGAGCAAGTCGACGGCGAACCCCAAGGGTCTGATCAACCTCCTCGACGAGCCGAAGGTCACCGCCAAGAAGGTGAAGAGCGCGATCACCGACACCGACACGGTGATCCGCTTCGACCCGGCGGAGAAGCCGGGCATCAGCAATCTGCTGTCCATCTACTCGACGCTCACCGACACGTCCGTCGCCGACCTGGAGCAGAAGTACGAGGGCAAGGGCTACGGTGCGCTGAAGACCGACCTCGCGGAGGTCATGGTCGATTTCGTCACACCGTTCCGCACCCGCACCCAGGAATATCTCGACGACACCGAGACGCTGGACTCCATCCTGGCCAAGGGAGCGGAGAAGGCCAGGGCCGTCGCCGCCGAGACCCTGGCGCGGACCTATGACCGCATGGGTCTTCTGCCCGCGAAGCACTGAGTCCAAGGACCCTGGCGGTACCACCTCCACAGGCGGCACACTGGCGGCGTAAAGCTTGCGCCCTTCAGTGGCTGAAAACAGACCATCGAGGATTGAGGAGAACGACGTGGGGACCGTAACGCTCGGCGTTTCGATCGCGGTCCCGGAGCCCTACGGCAGCCTGCTCCAGCAGCGGCGCGCGAGCTTCGGGGACCCTGCCGCACATGGCATTCCCACCCACGTCACCCTTCTTCCGCCGACCGAGGCGGAGGCGGCCCACCTGCCCGCGATCGAGGCGCATCTCGCCGGGATCGCGTCCGGTGGCCGCCCCTTCCCGATGCGGCTGTCCGGCACGGGCACCTTCCGCCCGCTCTCGCCGGTCGTCTTCGTCCAGGTCGTCGAGGGCGCCTCGGCCTGCTCATGGCTGCAGAAGCGGGTCCGGGACGCGTCGGGGCCGCTGGTGCGCGAGCTCCAGTTCCCCTACCACCCGCACGTGACCGTGGCGCACGACATCTCCGAAGAGGCGATGGACCGGGCGTACGCGGAGCTGGGCGACTACGAGGCCGCCTGGACCTGCGGTTCCTTCGCGCTGTACGAGCAGGGCCCGGACAGCGTCTGGCGCAAGATCAACGAGTTCCCGTTCGCGGCGGGCGGCGGCGCGCCCGCCCTCCCCGCGCAGAGCGGCAGCTCAGTGGACGCGCCCTCGCTCCACCCCTGAGCCGATATTCCGGGGCCGGCCGGATCAGACCGGCAGGCGCCGGAACAGCGGGCGCGGCACGTGCCGCAGCGCCGACATCACCGCCCGCAGGGCCCCGGGCACCCACACCGTCTCCGAGCGGCGGCGCAGGCCCGTCACGATCGCGGCCGCGACCGCGTCGGGCGTGGTCACCAGGGGCGTCCTGGTGAACGGGATCGTCGCGAGCGGCGCCCCGGCCGCCGTACCGGCCGACTGCACGGGACCGGGGCGTACGACCATCACGTGCACGCCCGTGCCGTGCAGCGCGTCCCCGAGCCCCTGGGCGAACGCGTCCAGGCCCGCCTTGCTCGACCCGTAGATGAAGTCCGCGCGCCGGGCGCGCTCCCCTGCCACCGACGACAGCACCACCAGCGAGCCGTGCCCCTGCGCCTGGAGTGCGCCCGCGCACACCAGCCCGGCGGAGACGGCCCCCGTGTAGTTCGTCTGGGCGACCCGGACCGCCGAGAGCGGTTCCTCCTCGTCACGTTCCTGGTCGCCGGGGATACCGAAGGCGAGGAGCACCATGTCGATGTCGCCCTCGGTGAAGATCTTGCCGAGGGTGGTCTCGTGCGACTCGGTGTCCAGCGCGTCGAAGTCGACGGTACGGACATAGGCGCCGCGGCCGCGCAGCTCGGTCGCCGCCGACTCCAGGGCGGGGGAGGGGCGCCCGGCCAGCCAGACCGTACGGGTGCGGCAGGCGATCAGGCGGCGTGCGGTGGCGAGCCCGATCTCCGATGTGCCGCCGAGGACGAGCAAGGACTGCGGGGCACCGAAGGCATCCTTCACGGAAACGCTCCTTGGGGGAGGGGGAGAAGGCGGGGGAAACAGAGAGTCGCGGCCGTCGCGCCGGTCAGAGCGACAGCCGGCGAGAGAGGTCCGATCTGAACGCGCCGTCCGGGTCCAACTCGGCACGCAGCGAACGGAAGTCGCCCAGTCGGGGATACATCGCGGTCAGCACGTCCGGGCGGATCCGCGAGTCGTTCGTCAGGCAGGCCCGGCCGCCCGCGGCGGCCACCTCCTCGTCCAGGCCGTCGAGGAAGCGGGCCAGCCCCGGCAGCGCGGCCGGCAGGTCGAGGGACAGCGACCAGCCGGGCACCGGAAACGACAGCCAGCCGGGATCGCCCGCACCGAACCGCCGGAGCACGCCGGGGAACGGCGCGCCGCGCCGCTGCGAGAGCTGCCGGACGATCCGGTGCAGCGTCTCCTCCTGTCCGTGGCCGACGGCGAACTCGTAGTGCACGAGACCGCCGCGCCCCTGGACCGAGGGCCGGCGCGGCCCGTCCAGCGGGTGGAAGAAGGCGGAGATCCGCCGCAGCTCGCCGGTGCGGGACCGGGGCGCCCGGCGGTGGCGGAGTTCGGCCAGGGCGGCCGCGGAGGCGCGGCCGAGCAGCCCTCCCGGGACGAGGACCGGTACGAGCGAGTGGGCGGAGGGCAGTTGGGCGGGGCGGTAGGCGAGCGGTGTGCGCCGGGCGTGCGCCGGGAGTGCGTCCAAGGGGGCGTGCTCCCCCAGGGTCAGGACGCCCCGGCCCGTCGCCCGGCCGCGCGAGGTCAGGTCGACCCGGGCGGACGCGTAGCGGCGGCGGTCGCCGCCCATGGCGAGACGGGTCATCAGGTCGTCCAGATCGGCGGCCCGTTCGGTGTCGACCGACATCAGGGACGTCGCGACGGGGTGGAACCGGAGCGTGGCCGAGAGGATCACCCCGGTCAGGCCCATGCCGCCGGTGGTCGCGTCGAAGAGCGGGGTGCCGGCCCGTACCGTACGGATCCCGCCGTCGGCGGTGAGCAGTTCGAACCGCACGACGTGGCGGGAGAAGGAGCCCGCGGCGCGGTGGTTGTCGCCGTGGATGTCGGAGCCGATCGCGCCGCCCACCGTGATGTACCGGCTGCCGGGCGTCACCGGCAGGAACCAGCCGAGCGGAAGCAGCACCTCCAGCAGCCGGTGCAGGCTCACGCCCGCCTCGCACACCACCTCACCGGTCCCGGCGTCGAAGGCGAGGACGCGGTCCAGCGCCGTCATGTCGAGGACGGAACCCCCCGCGTTCTGCGCCGAATCGCCGTGCGCCCGGCCCAGCCCGCGGGCGATCGAGCCACGGGGCCCGCAGCCGCGTACCGTCGCCGCGGCCTCCTCGTAACTGCCGGGGCGAAAGCGCAGCGCGGTCGTCGGGGCGGTGCGGCCCCAGCCGGTCAGGGACACGGTGTCGACAGACATGAGGGTGACCGTATCGCCCGAGAAAACACCTATGAGGGATTTGTTACAACACTCACCGAAATGGGTGATTGAAAGGGTGTCATCTCCCACGCGGCCGACCGAACGCCGGTTTTCGGTGACAGGGAGGGTAGTCGTACGTCATGGACTGGCTGAAAAAACTCCCTGTCATCGGGCCGCTCGTCTCGCGGCTGATGGAGACGCACGTCTGGCGCAGTTACGAGACGCTGGTACGGGTCCACTGGGCGAGGCTTTCCGCAGCGATCACGTTCATCAGCTTCCTGGCGCTCTTCCCGCTGATCGCGGTCGCCGCGGCGGTCGGCGCCGCGCTGCTCTCCGACAGGCAGCTCGACAAGATCGAGGACAAGGTCGCCGAGCAGGTCCCCGGCATCTCCGACCAGCTGGGCATCGACAACCTGGTGGCCCACGCGGGCACGGTCGGCCTTGTGGCCGGTGCGCTGCTGCTCTTCACCGGCATCGGCTGGATCGGCTCGATGCGGGACTGCCTGCGCGCGGTCTGGGACATGGACGATCTGGACGAGGGCAATCCGGTCATCCGCAAGCTCAAGGACGCCGGGGTGCTGTTCGGCCTGGGCGGGGCGGCCCTGGTGACCCTGGCGATCTCCTCGGTCGGCTCGGTCGCGGTCGGCTGGGTCGCTGATCTGGTCAACATCCCGGAAGACGGCGCGGGCGGAGTGCTGCTGCGGATCGCGGCCCTGGCGGTGGCGGTGTGCGCCGACTTCCTGCTGCTGCTCTACCTGCTGACGCTGCTGCCCGGCGTCGAGCCGCCGCGACGCCGTCTGGTGGTCGCCTCACTGGTCGGCGCGGTCGGCTTCGAGCTGCTGAAGCTGCTGCTCGGCAGCTATATGAAGGGCGTCGCGTCGAAGAGCATGTACGGCGCGTTCGGCGTGCCGATCGCCCTGCTGTTGTGGATCAACTTCACCGCGAAGCTGCTGCTGTTCTGCGCCGCCTGGACGGCGACACCGAGCAAGGACGCCGAGGAGCCGCGACCCGTGGAGGGCGACGCGGCTCCGGACGACACGCCCGAAGGCGGCGAGGCCCGGGGCGGGAGCACCCGGGCGGAACGAACCCGGGGCGGGAGCGCCCCGGGCGGCCGGATCAGGGGCGAGGGCGGCGACGCACCAGGTCCGGCAGCGGCCAGCGCCGGTTGACCAGGTACGCGGCCCCGGCGATCAGCACCAGCACCCCGCCGACGATGCCCAGCGCGACCCCGATCCCGCCGGAACCGCTCGTGGCGGCGGCCTTCGTGGCCTTCGCCGGGCCGTGCTCGGCCTTGGCGGCGGCGGGCCCGTCGGCCTCGGCGCCCTTGCCCGTGCCGCTGTCGGGCACCGCGGACTTCGGGGGGACCAGTTCGCCGACCGGTGTCACCTTGCCGCTCGCGCTGAAGCCCCAGTCGAGCAGGCTCGCCGCCTCCTTGTAGACGGCGTGCGTCTCGTGGGACGACGGTTTCATGACGGTGACGAGCAGCACCTTGCCGTTGCGCTCGGCGACACCGGTGAAGGTGTTGCCCGCGTGCGTCGTGTATCCGTTCTTGACGCCCGCGATGCCCTTGTACGCGGTGACGCCGTCGGCGCCGGTGAGTAGCCGGTTGGTGTTCTGGATGCCGAACTCCTCCCGCTTCTCGCCCTTCTCCTTCTTACCGGGGAACTCCGCCGTGCCGGTCGAGCAGTACTCGCGGAAGTCCGCGTTCTGCAGCCCGCTGCGGGCGAACAGGGTCAGGTCGTACGCACTGGACACCTGTTCGGGGGCGTCGTAGCCGTCGGGCGACACGACGTTGGTGTCCAGGGCCTGCAGCTCCTCGGCGTGGCTGTTCATGTCGTGGACGGTCTTCGGAACGCCGCCGTACATCGCGGCCAGCACGTGCACCGCGTCGTTGCCCGAACGCAGGAAGACGCCGAGCCACAGGTCGTGCACCGTGTAGCTGAGGTCCTCCTTCACCCCCACCAGGCTGCTGCCCTCACCCATGTCCGCGAGGTCCTCGTCCTTCACCGTGTACTTCCGGGTCTTCGGCTGCAGGGCCGGTGCCGGCATCACGGTGTCCGCGAACAGCATCTTCAGGGTGGAGGCCGGAGGCAGCCGCCAGTGCGGATTGTGCGAGGCGAGCACCTCACCGCTCTCGGCGTCCGAGACCATCCACGATCTGCCGGTCAGGTCCTTGGGCAGGACCGGCGCCCCGGGGCCGAGATTTACCTGGGTGCCGGAGCGGCCCAGCTGTTCGCCACCGATCCGCGACATGTCCGCGGGCGGCTTCGGCGCGTCGTCGGAGGTGTCCTGGGCGACCGCCGAGGCGGGGCTGACGGCGAAAGTGGACAGCAGGGCGGCAGAGGTGACCGCCAGTGCGGTCTTCTTGAGAGCTGACACGATCGAAAACGTACATGTAGATGATGTGAAAATAGGCACCGACGGTATGACCCGCCGTGCGTACCGCCGGGACAGCCCACCCCCGGCGAGCCCACCCCGGGCGAGCCGGCTCCGGCGAGCCGGAGATACTGAGTCCATGAAGCTCAGCCGCCCCGTCTCCTGGTTCCTGCTCGCGTTCGGGGTGTGGAGCTGGTTCATCTGGATCACTTTCGTCAAGAACCTGTGGAAGGACGGCAGCGGGCTCGCCTTCGACGACGCGGGTGACCCTACTGCGTACTTCTGGGTGCATCTGCTGCTCGCCATCACGTCCTTTCTTCTGGGGACGGCGGTTGGCGTGATCGGGTTCCGTGGCATCAGGGCCTTGCGCGACCGGTCCGCGTAGCGACTCGGCACCTGGTACGGACCGAATACGGACAAACAGGGTGGGGCGGTGTACATGGCAGTCATGGGATTCGCTCTGCTGGCGATCGTGGCCCTCGCGCTGCTCGTTGCCGTGCACCGCTATGTGTGGCGCCGCTTCGTCGGTGACACGACCGCCGCGGGCAGCCGGCTGCGCCGGGCGGGCACGGTGGCGGCGTACGTACTCCCGCTGCTGAGCGTCCTCGCCCTGGTCTCCGGCCGTACGGGTACGCCCTTCTGGCTCCAGCGGGTGCTGGCCTGGCCGGGCTACCTGTGGCTGGCCGCGCTGCTCTACCTGACGCTGGCCCTGCTGGTCGGAGAGGCGGTACGGCCGCTGCTGCGCCGGCTGCTCGCGCGCCGGGCGACGGCGGCCGGGGCCGAGCCGGCGCGTACGCCGGAGACCGCGCAGGCGG
>CBRG010000218.1 GCA_000470535.1 Streptomyces sp. AW19M42 | reverse complement strand
CCTGCCGATCACGCACAAGGCGACCCCGGCGGAGAGCGCCCAGCACAAGGCCACCAAGGAGCGGATCGTCGAGACCGCCGGGCGCTACGGTCTGGACGCCGAGGCCGAGGTTCCCATGGCGAACCGGCGGAGCGTCTCGGACGCCGTTGTCACCGGGCCTGGCGGTCTCAGGATCGGCTGGGAGATCCAGATACCACCACCTCAGCCCCAGCAGCGTGCACCGGCGTTCGGTCAACGCCGTGGAGCATGGCATCACCCCGCTGTGGGTGGCGAAGGACCGGACGGCCTCCCTGATCGACCGCGCCCCCTGGGCGCGCGTCGACGACATGCCGTGGAAGGACATTGTCGACCGCAAGGAGATGGTGATCCGCGGTGGCTACCGGCACCTCGAAGTCTGGAAGTGCGTACCGAGCAGCGAGCGCCACTGCCTCCTCAGCGAGGGCGCCGGTCATTGTGGCGCGATTCACGCGGACTGGTTCGTGCCGGCGCTGTGCCTCCCGGAGAAGAAGCCGGTCTGCATCGAGGACCTGGTCCTGCAGAGCGCTACGGGGGAGAGCGTCCCGGTCTACGTGCCCAGTCGGGGCAGCGGCCGGGCTGGGCGGCACATGTGGGTGTCGGCGGCCGATCGTGCGCTGTGGGAGGAGATCGTCGACGAGAAGACTCCCCTGCCCGCAGTCCCGGCCGAAGAAGACGACGACGTGATCACCTTCGCTGAGCAGGAGGTCGACCGCACCTGCCGCGCAGGCGAAGACAGTTGGTTCATCAGCGACGCCCGGCCTCTTCGCGATCTCGATCAACCGACGGGCGGCTTCACCCTCCCCCGCCTGCCGGCCCAACGCTCCAGCGACCCGACGCGGATCACTCCCGTCGAGCGGGCAGCAGCCTCCGCAGCGCTGGGCTGCCCACCATGGGAGCTCGGGCTGTGTGCCGGATGCAGCCAGATGATGCGGCGGTACGGGCAGAACGCGGCCATGTACTGCAACGTCTGCCGGGCAGTCCTCAACGGGCGGTAGCCGGGAACGGCAACCACCAACGTCGAAGGGCCCGGTGAGGGCAATGGCGGAGGATACGAGATTCGAACTCGTGAGGGGTTGCCCCCAACACGCTTTGCGATGTTCGTCCGGGGGTCGGAGAGGAACGGGGTTGTTCTGACCTGGCATGGAGCCGGGCGTCGAAAACCGTCGTACGGATGGTGAGCAGCACTGGACGGGGGCGAACGAGACCAGAACTGAGACCGGAGCGCGGGTCATACCTTCTTGACGACGATCGACTCCGGAACCAGCCTCTCCAGGTCGCCCACATCCGAGGTGAACACGGTGACCTGCCCCTTCTGCTGGCGCGCGAGGACGGCGAGCATCGCGTCGATCGCGTACCTGTGGCCGCGCAGATCGGCATCCGCCAGCAGGCGGCGGGCCTGGCGGGCCTCGTCCTTCCCGATGTCAGCGACTTCGAGCCGGGAGAGTACCCAGTCCCAGCGCTGCTCGGTGGTTCTGCCGTCGTACGCCTCGATCAGCGTCATCGGAGACGTGACCACCTCGGCTTCACCCCCGGGCTGCGAGGTCGAGCCACGCGATCATCTTCCGGTCGCCGCGTACGGCCAGGGACAGGGCTTCGCAGCCGAGTACGAAGACGCGCAGCGGCCGTTGAGCGGGTTCACCGGAGCGCTTCCTCACGCGGCTTCTCCGGCACCGTGCGTTCCGGTGGCGCGCCGGCACTCATGCTCGGCGTCAAGGCCCTCCAACTCGTCGAACGCTGTGGTGCGCTCTTCGTCGGTGAGGGGACCGTGTTCCTCCTGCAGCCAGTCCGACAGCTCCCGCAGTCGGTCCCGGTCGCGCTTGAAGCGCAGCGCCTCGGCGACGTACGCCGACATCCCCCGTTCTGCCGCCTCCGCACGGATTTCGTCCAGGAGATCCTCGGGAATCGTCACCGTTACCTTCTTCGTCGCCATACAAGAGACATACTCTGGGTATCCGACTCCTTACCAGCGCATTCTCGTGACAGCCAGGTCGGCGGTCAGGCGGTCGTGGCGGGACGTGGGCTGCCGTGGAAGACCTGGCTGGTGTGCCAGGAACGGTGGGCTGCGGCGACGGTTCGGACGCCCGGCTGGGGGCCGATGACCGGACGGCCGGCGAGCGTGATGACGTGCTCGCGGGCGGCGGTGCTGCGGCCGACGAAACTCTGTGAGACCAGGATGCGGTGGCCCTCGCCGAGACCGAGGACGCCTTTGTCGAACAGCTTGTGGTGCAGCGAGCACAGGCACAGCCCGTTCTCGACGTCGTCCGGTCCGTCGAACGCCCACCAGCGCACATGGGCGGCCTCGAGCCCGACCGGCATCGAGCCGATCCTGCCGTCGTACCCGCAGAAGGCGCACTGGTACTCGTACGCCGTCAGGACCATCTCCCGCATCCGCCGGTCCCGCTGCCTGCGCGTGGCCGAGAGTGGTCCGGTCTCGGCCTCCTCCAGGCCGAGGCCGACGGCTTCGCACAGCTCGCCGTGGAGGGAGGGCGGGAAGTTCAGATCGAGCAGCACCCGTGCCATCCGGCCGAGAAGGGACGGCTCCCGCCGCAGCGCTGCCCGTAGCTCCGGCGTCAGCCGCCCAGCGGCGCCGGTTGCGCGCAGTTCCCTGACGCCGGTCCCGGGGCTGCCCGGCCCGCGGTCGGTGCACACCTCCCACACGCCGTCACTCACCAGATGATGGAACGGGTAGGCGGGTGTCGTCCGGTTACCGGGACCGTATGCGGCGAGCAGTCCCCGCAGGTCCTCCTCCACGGCGCTGTACCGCAGTTCGTCGTCGGCGTCCTGCTGGAACCGGCTGAGCGCGTACAGGAACAGCAACGGCTTGTGCGGAGCCCGCGTCCCGCTCCTCGTCCACTGCCTCAACCGCGCGGTGCGCTCGATCCAGTCCATGGTCGGCGATCGTAGTGGCGGCTCGTCGCGGCGCTTGGTCGTGGGGTATCGCCGCAGTGGCCGGCCGAACACGGAGCCACGGTGCGGGGCCCGGCTACCCGGGCATGACGCTGTGGATGCGGGAGAGGGTGAAGACCCGTTCGTCGTCGCGCAGGTGGCACCAGGCGTACACGTAGGGCGGGTCGAGCACGAGCTCGCTGAGGGTACGTACGGTCCGGTTGCCCGAGGCGGCGACGTACTCGACCGTGATGGCTGTGCCGGCGTCGACGGCATGGGCGAGCTGGCGGACGTCGCTGTACGCCAGGTTCTTCGCGTAAGCGGCGGCGATCTCCTCGGTGTCCGTGCCGTAGGGGACCCCGGTGCCGAACGGGTCGGGAGCCGGAAGTGCCGGCGGGGCGGCCCGCAGCCTGGCGGCCAGCGTGCGCAGGTCGACGGTCACCGTCGGCACCGACCGCCGCCGCTGGCCTGGGAGTGGGGGCGGGGACGGGGCCGGGGCGGCGGCACGTCGGTGCCGGGTCCTCTCGACGCGCACGGTTCCGTCGGCCCTCTCGGCGACGGGGGCGTAGCCGGCGGCCCGCAGCGCGGCGAGGGTCTTGTCGAGTGGGCTCCGGCTGACCAGCACGGTCGGCGCCAGCAAGCGCAGGCCGAGTTCGGCGAGCTTTCTGTGAGCGACGAGTTCGGCGAGGAGAGCGGGTTCTTCGCCGTGGATCACACAGGCAGCGGGGGCGATGCGCACACGGCCGTGAGTGCGTGCGGTGTCGTGGATCAGGTACGACAGCGGCTGAGGTAGGGCGCCGACGGCGACGGCGTCCAGGTCGGCCACGATGACATCCGCTGTGCGGCCCGTGTCCAGGGCGCGACGAACGGTTGTGGGGCTGAACCGCCACACCGATGCCGTGCCACCGACTTCCTTGTCCGCGACGGCGTCCAGCAACGCGGCAAGGCGGGTGGACGGTGTGCCGGTGACGACGGCGGTGAGGTCCGCGCCGAAACGGGCTGCTCTGGTGGCCGTCGGCAGCAGCCGCTCACAGGCGGCGGCCGGCGCTTCGGCGTCATCGGCCCGCAGAGCGGTACCGATGGGGGACAGGGCGCCGCGGGCGACGACCCCTAACAGTTCCGCTTCCCGGATCGCGGTGACGAAAGGCGTGGTGTCCTGGGGGAGCTGCTCGGCGAGCGGGCGATGCCAGGCGACCAGCGGCCCCAGTTCCGCGGGGCTGTGCACTCCCCTGTCCGCCGGTAGCTGCGCCGCGGCGGCGAGGAGCCCCTCCCGGGCTTGCAGGCAGCCGCCGCAGGGCGGTTTTCCGGCGAGCGCGGGCAGCGCCTTGCCGTCCTCGTCGCGCGCCTGGGTCGGAGTCAGCGGCAGCGTCCGCCACGCCTGGAGAAGCGCGGTGAGCTGCTCCGCCGGTTCTCGTTCCGCCCAGGTGTCGTATCCGTCCGTTGCCGCGACCCGGTCGCCGTCCCGGGCCAGCAGCCCGGCGGCGTACGCCGTCTCCAGCGCAAGGCGTACGACGATGTCGTCGCACCGTGCTGCCTTGCCGATCCGGGACAGCTCACGTGCTCCGATCCCGCCGGACTTCAGCAGGGTCGGCGGGGACGCGGCACACGCTGCCAGAACCGACGCGGCATGGGCGGCGAACGCCGTGGCGGCGGCCGCCGCCTCCCGGTCCACTTCCGCAGAGGTGACGGACACCGTCCGCACGACTGGCGGGACGTGTTCGAAGGGGGCGCGCCAGTCGGCTCCGCGAAGTGCGAGCGCCACCTCGGAGGGCGTGCGTGTGGATCCGTACCCGGAGTGCCGGTCCTGGACCAGCAGTCCCCGTTCCAGTGCCCAGCGCACACCCGGCTCGGAGTCGGCCGGCGGAGTCCTGAACATGAAGAACTGTGCCTGCGATTGCCCCTGTTCACCCTGGTGAGACGCTCGCCGCTCCAGCAGATTCCGTGTGGCCGCCGGAGCCGAAGCGACCACCGCGACCACTCGCTCCGGATCGCTGTGGTGTTCCAGCAGGGTGATCAGCCGATGCCTCTTGGTGGTGCCGGGCGACGGGATACCCAGGGCCACCAACATGCGGCGCAGTTCCTCGGAGGTCGTGTCCGCCAGTAGCCGGGTGAGCGGCGCGTCCAGCCCCAGCGGCGAGTTCCACGCCTGCCGCAACGGCGCCGCCATGTGCAGCAGCCCTTCGCCGTCCGGCCAGACGAGTGCTCGGTCGGCCAGCGCCTCCAAGGCCGCGTCCAGCCCGCGAGTGCCCTCCGTTCCGGTCACGCCCAGCAGATCGGTCAGGGCTGCACATGGAACGGGCCCCAATGCCGCCAGTGCCTCGGCCACCTGCAGATGCGGCAGCGCGAGCCCGGTCAGCACAGGGGTCACCGACGCCGGCCGCTGAAGGCGGTCCGCGAGTTCGCCGAACGATCGTGGGTCCGGCGGGGACACGGCATCCGGGCGAGCTGCCAGGACCCGCTCAAGTCGGTCGATTTCCAGACCACTCAGCTACGTGGCCAGAGTCGATCCACTGGACTTGCCGATGGGGACACCTCACAAAGTCGAGTGCCGGTGGTCTCCGACCGGAATCGGTCCTGCACAGACCCAGATTGGCGCATCGCGGGGGACGCCCGCGTCTTGAGTCGGCAGAAATCCGCTGACGAGTGAAGGCGATGTCCTGTGACTCGCCCCGTCGAGGGCAGGCCGAGGGAATGAAATATCACTTATGCCGGAAATGAATGAGTACTGAGACCGTCAACGTCGAAGGCCCCCGCAGCGAGCTGCGGGGGCCTTCGACGTATTGCCCGGTGAGAGCAATGGCGGAGGATACGAGATTCGAACTCGTGAGGGGTTGCCCCCAACACGCTTTCCAAGTCTGTTGGTGCAGGTCAGGGGCACATTCGTGAGTGTTCGCCGGAGTTCAGAGTCGTTCCCGGGAAGCCGAAACTTCGCTGGGCGGCTTGCTGCGAACGCCAACGTACGCAGCTGAATGAGACGGAAACTGAGACGGCGTTGTCAGAGCGACACCAGGTGCTCGTCACTGCTGGAGCGTGCAGCTGGCGGGCCCCAGGTGGCCAGTCGACTTGAGCGGCGGCCCGCGTTGTACGTCGCCCGGATGACTTGGTCGACCCCCTCAGAAACCAAGCACCCGGTCGTTGTTCGGAAGCCACGCCCCTTACCCAAGAGGCTTGCCGGTCCACCGTCGTAGTTCGACAGCTTCTTCACCATGGAGGGGACGTTCAGGTTCGGCGAGTCCCTCAGGACAGATGCCAGGCCCTTCAGGAGGTTGGCGGCTACGGCCTCCTGCGTGTGCCCCCAGGCGTTAGTCACGACATAGAGAGTCTGATGGAGCGTTGCGCCCGGCTGCTTCGATGAGCGGTAGATCGAACTCAGTGCGGAGACTGCCTGAATGCTTGTGGCCCCTCCCTCAGAAACACTCCATCCCAGGTCGGCAGCGATTCTGGTGATCTCTACGGCTTCTGGTCGTCCGGCTGTGACTTCGGCTTGGAACTTATACATAGGAGCTACACGACGGTTGTCGTTCAGCCCCAGGAAAAGTTCGGCCTCTTCGGTGATAGGGAGTCCCCTGAATGCCTTCATGTCGATCTTCTTGTCTCCCAGCCCCGCGGCCCCGATGAGGGCTCCGCGGTTCTGGCCATCAAGCCAGACGATGGATCCGTCTTCACGGATCGAAACAGTGGGAACGCCGACACGGTTTTCGTCGTAGCCAGCTTTCAGCTTTCGGGAGACCCAGGATCGATCGATGGGGCGTGTATTGACCCGGGGGTCCGTCGTTACAGTGTTCGGAGCAATCGATTCGACTTTGGAAACGCTCTTGGTGGTGGTCATTACTTCGCTTCCTGTAGATTCTTCAACATCTGCCGAATGGACTTCTGGCTCTGCCTGAGTACGTTGTTTACGTGGTCGGCGTATTCCCCTGTCGGGGGATTCATGTGCAGGAGTACCTCAAGCCCAGCAAGAGCCCCTGAGATGTTGTCGACGCCTCGCCTGTACTCTCCTTGCGTTCGTAGTCGCGATCCGCTCCGTGGTGAATATGCAGGGTCGGCTTGAGTGGGTACTTGAGGTAGTTTCCCGGCGTTCTTCCTGCTGGTATCCGGCATGCTGATCGAGCCTAGGGTTTCTGCCGTCACGCCCTCGCGCAGCATGCAGGACAAGTGGCACACGATCTGGCTCGATGAATATCCGTCAAGTGGTTGATCGATTGCCTCAAGCATCAGCGAGAGGATCTTCCGTGCCGCCAGGGCTTCCTCGTCGGGCTTTGGATCCCCTTCACGGGCTTTCTGTAGTGCCGGTCTAAGGCGCCTCATAATTCTCGCCGACAGGTCGACGGCTGGACCCGAGTGTGAGTCGTAGTCGAATCTTGTATGCCCTGATGGTTTGGGAAGTTCGTTTAGGCGTAGAGCCAATCCCAATTTCTCACGAGAGTTCATGGAGATGGCGTACATTGGGTCGGGGTCAGTGACGTGGTCGCCCAGTTCCTCGCAGGCTTCGAGGGTGTTGTCAGGAAAGGCGACCCGCACCGTTAGAAGCCCTAGCTTTTTACACGCGTTATATCTGCGCCGCCCGCTCACGAGTGAAAGGCTGGCAGGGTTGACCAGTATTGGAGTTTGGAGGCCCAAGTTGTGGATAGAGCTGGCGAGCTTGGTGATGTCTTCCTGACGATTGGTGGCCGCTTCCTCGACCTGAATATCTTTGAGTTTAATGGATTTGCGCTTCAATATGATCTTCCGATTGCAGAGTCGAGGTGGGATTCTTTCGAGGTTTCGTGATGATAGATGGACGCCTCGCTCGCATTCAAGGAAGCGCATCTGTGGGGGCGAAAGCGGTACTCATATTGCTGCATTCGCGTGTAGTCGTCTGACTTTATTAAAGAGTGATTCGTGTGGAAAAAAGAAACGCCAGGGAGAGTGAATTCAGGGGCGTGTGCGGCGGCTCAGCAGATAGAAGCCGTCAGGTCAGCATCGCCGTGGTCCGGGCCGGTGAGATGGGTGAGGGCGGCTTGGCTTTGACGCCGCCCCTGCCGCACTCGCCTGCAGCCGTGGGACTCTTGGCAGCGAGAAATCGAAGAGACGTGAGAGGAGCCGAAGTGTCGGAGGCCAGTCCGCGCGGAACCTACCTGGTCATCTCGGAGGCACTGCGGAAGGGGATCGAAGAGGGCGAGATCAGCGGCCCCCTGCCTTCCGAGGCTGATCTCATGCGCTCGCACGGCGTCGCGCGCAACACGATCCGCTACCCTGCGCGACACCCTCAAGGCTGAGCGCGCCGCGACTCCGCTGCACTCCGTCGACATGGAGCAGGCAGACCACGGTGGCGACGCTGGGGCGGTGGCGGCATGAACACCCTCTTATCCGTGCTCGCCGCGGCCGGGCCGCTCGCTGCCGGGTGGTCCGTCCACACCATGTGGATGCGCCGCCGCCTATACACCGCCCGCCTCGATCCGCTCACCGGGCTCCACACCCGTGACGGCTTCACTCGCCGCGCCACCGCCCTGCTCAGGGACCCGCGAGCGGTGGTGGTCCTCGCGGACGTCGACCACTTCAAGCAGATCAGTGACCGCTTCGGCCACGCAGCGGGGGATGCGCTGTTGCAGGCGACCGCGGCCCGGCTGGCGCACTACGTCGGCCGGACCGGTGTTGCCGGGAGGCTCGGGGGTGATGAGTTCACCGCAGTCGTCATCGACGACCACGGCACGGTGGGGGACCTGCTCGCTGTCCTGCACGGCGTGCTCGCTCGACCGGCCAGCAGCACGACACCGGACGTACGCACGACGGTGTCGCTCGGCTGGGTTCGTGCCGAAGACCACCCCGGCGAGGAACTGTCCGCACTGCTGCGGCGGGCGGATGAGGCGATGTACGCGGCGAAGCAGGGTCGTGTCGGGGTCCGCCGGGCGGGGCTCGGCCGGTTGTTCGCCACATGGTCCGGCCGTCGTGCCGGCCGACGCGGCGCCCGCGCCGAATCGGGGGTGGCGGCCTGATGTCGCTCACCTACGGCAAGTGCCTTGCCGGGGCCGAACCTCGCTCGGCGACGCTGCCTCAGTACATCTGGCGGTGTGCCCCGGACGGCATGGCCACCAAACGCCAGTTGCGCGCTCTGGGACTACGCCCCGGCGGTCAGGGCGTGCAGGCGGAAGTGACCCGTCCGCGCTATCGGCGCGGCCCACTCGTCGCCTACCTCTACCGCATCGACCTGGCGAAACCGGTCCGGCCGATGACATCCCGCAAGTGGGGCGCTCTCGCGCTCGCGATGCTCGCCCGCCGCACCTGCCCCGTCTGCCGGACCGATGCCGGGTACTGCATACCGGCTCTCGTTCGGTACTGATCAGCGCGGACGCTGGGTCGACATCACCCTGATGTACATCGCAGGCGTCATCGGAGCCATCCCCCAGATGGGCAAGACGTTCCTGCTCCGCCTGCTCCTGCTCATCGCCGCACTCGACGCCCGGGCCGAGGTCCACACCTACGACCTCAAGGGAACCGGCGACCTCGACCCCGTCGGCGAGCGCGTCTCGCACCGCCACCGGGCCGGAGACGACGACGAAGACATTGAGTACGCGCTCGCTGACCTGCGGGAACTGCGTACCGAGCTGCGCCGCCGGGCCAAGATGATCCGCTCCCTGCCTCGGGACATCTGCCCGGAGTCGAAGGTGACATCCGAGCTTGCCGACAAGCCGAAGCTGGGTTTGCACCCGATCGTGATCGGGGTGGATGAGTGCCAGGTCTGGTTCGAGCACCCCAAGTACGGCGGGGAGTTCGAATAGATCTGCACCGACCTGGTCAAGCGCGGCCCCGCCACCGGCATCGTGCTCCTGCTCGCCACGCAGCGCCCGGACGCAAAGGCCCTGCCCACCTGCATTTCGGCGAACGCGTCGGCCCGGTGGTGCCTCAAGGTCATGGGCCAGCTGGAGAACGACATGGTTCTGGGCACCAGCAGCTACAAGCGGGGGATCCGGGCCACGATGTTCTCGTGGAAGGACAAGGGCATCCACTACTTCGTCGGTGAAGGCGCCGACGCACGGATCGTCTCCTCCATCTACATCGACGCACCCATGGCCGAGGTGATCGGGCTGCGAGCCCGTCGCCTGCGCGAGGCCGCCGGACGCCTCACCGGGCACGCCGCGGGCGAGTCGTTCGAAGAGCGCGAGACCAGCGGATTCGACCTGCTCGCGGACATCCTCGCGGTTGTGCCGGCCGAGGAACCCAAGCTGTGGTCCGAAGTCGTCGTGGCCCGCCTCGGTGAGCTGCGGCCGGACGTCTACGGCGGGGGGGAGCCCAGCAGCTGGCCGCCGCGCTCAAGCCGCACGGCATCCACACCGGCAAGGTGTGGGGCAAGACCGAGGCCGGGAAGGGCGCCAACCGGCGCGGTATCGAGCGCTCCCGCATCCTCACCGCGATTGCGGAGCGTGACGGAAACCGGGACGCGAGCTAGCCGAGTTCGCCGCTAGACCTAGCAGCACACCCCGCTAGGTCTAGCGGCGCCGCAAGCACCCCAAACCTGCATTGATCAGGTAGCTAGTCACTAGCGCCCCACCTGCGAAAACCCCTGAAACAGGCCCAGGAGACCCCTAATGACCCCCGCCCTACTCGCTAGCACACTTCTTCTCTTCGTCACGCTTGGTTACAGCGGTTTGTGTGCGGCCTCGCCGTTCGGTGACTGCCGCAAGTGCCGCGGCTGGGGCTTCGCGACGAAGACCGACCGCAAGGGCCGGGCCAAGCGCGGCAAGGACTGCCGCCGCTGCAAGGCCACCGGCAAACGCATCCGCATCGGCCGCCACCTCTACAACGTCGCCGCCCGCCTCCACCGCGACGGCACCCGCTGACCGAAACAAAAGACCGGCGGCCGCCCGCCATAAGACGGACCCCTCGTCTAGCTGACGACAGGTTGGCGCGACCGCCGGTCCCACTCGAAACCCGCCTCAAAGAGGCGAGCACCACCGAGCACTCTACCGCCCGCCAACTCCCCTACCGGAGGCCACTCGTGGCTATCACCGTCTCACTCGTCTTCCTGTTCGGGCTCGTCCTGTTCTTCCTGCTCCGCTCCAACACCCTCGGCTGGGGCGCCGCGTTCATCGCCGTCATGTTCGGGTTCTTTCTCGCCTCCACCGGAGCGTCCGGACCCATCAACGAACTCACCACAGCCGTCATCAACGCCGTACCGGACCTGTAGGAGGTACAGCCATGGACGAACCCCTGATCCAGCACCACTGGGTCACGCTCGCGGCCCCGAGGGTGGCCCCGGCGCTCGCCACGTCCACCGTGCTCATCCTGGGCCGGATCTGGAACGCCAACGGCGCCGAACACAGCACAGGCAACGCCGCCTTGATGATCGTGCTCGCCGCAGGTGCTACAACGGCCGGCGCATTCGCCGCCGCGGGCCGTGGTGGCGGTGACGGGGTACTCGCCGCGACCGCGTTCGCCACGTCCGGCGGGCTCGCACTCGCCGGAGTCGCCGGATACGCCGACGGATGGTCGCTCCCGATCCTGCTGTGGGGTGTGGCCACCGCGGTCGCGTACGGAATCGCCGCCCGCTACTGGCGTAGCGACCGCCGCGACAGCTTTGCCCACACCCGGCAGACCACCATCCGGCGCGAGGAACACGGCCACATCGAGCGCGTCGAAGCCCTGCGAGCCGGGGCGCAGATCGAGGCTGCCCGCACTGGCGCCGCCTACGCCGAACAGCTCGCGACCGCGCTCGTCACCCGCGCCGCCCTGCCCGGCTACGACCCGCAGGCTCTAACCGCCGCGGGACTGCCCGAACTCACCGCTCTCACCATCAGGAAGGAGCACTGACATGAGCGTCGACCCGAACGAGATCGTCGCCGTTGAAATGCGCTGGGACGTCGGCGGATGGATGTCCACGGCCTACAGCCGTGACATCACCCGCGAGCAGCTCGGAGACCTGCTCAAGCAGATCGGCGACATGGCCGCGACGGCAGGCGGCGAGCAGTGGCCCGTCCCGGAGACGGCGTACGCCGAGGCGCCGGGCGTGGTCTACGAGATCGGCTGGGTCGCCCACTACGCCGCGAACCGGCCGCTCGGTACCGAAGCGGTACGGGAGTTCTGGCTTCGCAAGGCCGCCCTCTTGGACCGCATCGCGCTCGGAGACCCGGACGATCGAGCCGCCGTTCAACTCGCCATTGAGGCGGCCGGACGGCTGAGGGACTTCGACGACAGCGGCGTCATCTGCGACCCCCGCCACTACGTCCGCCAGCAGTACGCCCGGTGGGCCAAGGACCAGTAGATACGCCCGGGGCGGTCGCCTCTCACCACAAGACCGCGACCGCCCCGGCTCCTCTGTCCCT
>CBRG010000217.1 GCA_000470535.1 Streptomyces sp. AW19M42 | reverse complement strand
CCCGGGGGGGGGCGCCGGGCGCAGGCTCACCTACGCGGAGCTGGACGCCGCGGCGAACCGCGTCGCCCATCACCTGATCGAGGCCGGCATCGCCCCCGGCGAGCATCTGGGGCTGCATCTGTACAACGGGGTCGAGTACCTCCAGACGGTGCTGGCCTGCCTGAAGGCGCGCATCGTCCCGGTCAACGTCAACTACCGCTACGTGGAGGAGGAGCTGGTCTACCTCTACCAGGACGCGGACCTGGCGGCGCTCGTCTTCGACGCCGAGTTCGACGAGCGTGTGGCCGCCGCCGCGCCGCAGGCGCCGAAGCTCCGCCATCTCGTCCGGGTGGGAGCGCCCGCGGAAGGGGTACCGGCTCCGGAGGCCGTCGCGTTCGCGGCGGCGGAGGCCGCCGGGGGCCCGGGGCGCGGCTTCGCCCCCCGCTCGCCCGACGACCAGTTCATCATCTACACGGGCGGCACCACGGGCATGCCCAAGGGCGTGATGTGGCGCCAGGAGGACCTCTTCTTCTCCGGCCTCGGCGGCGGCGCGCCGACCGGTGAGGCGGTGAAGACCCCGCAGGAGTTGGCCGAGCGGGTCGCGGCGGGCGGGGACGGCATCACCTTCTTCCCCACTCCCCCGCTGATGCACGGCACCTCGACGCTCACGGCGTTCATCGGCTTCAACTTCGGGCAGCGGGTCGTGCTGCACCGCAAGTTCGTGCCGCACGAGGTGCTCCGCACGATCGAGAGGGAGAAGGTCACCAGCGTGTCACTGGTCGGCGACGCGATGCTGCGGCCGCTGATCGACGCGCTGAAGGGGCCGCTGAAGGGCACCGACTGCTCATCGATGTTCTCCGTCTCCAGCTCGGGCGCCGTGATGTCCGACTCGGTGCGGGCGGAGTTCCAGGCGCTGGTGCCCACGGTGATGCTGCTGAACAACTTCGGCTCGTCCGAGTCCGGATTCAACGGCACGGCGACGGCCGACTCCGGACCGGAGAACGGCTTCCGGCTGCGGATGAACTCCCGTACGGCGGTGGTCGACCCGGCGAGCTACGAGCCGGTATCCCCCGGCGAGCCGGGACGGATCGCGCAGCGCGGCCATGTGCCGCTCGGCTACTACAACGACCCCCGCAAGACCGCGGAGACGTTCTTCCGCAAGGGCGAGGAGCGGTGGGTACTGCTCGGCGACATGGCGACGGTCGACGCCGACGGCATCGTGACCGTGCTGGGCCGGGGTTCGCAGTGCATCAACACCGGCGGCGAAAAAGTGTATCCGGAGGAGGTCGAGCAGGCCCTCAAGGCCCATCCGGACGTGTACGACGCGCTGGTCGCCGGCGCGCCCGACGAGCGCTGGGGCAGCCAGGTCGCCGCCGTGGTGCAGCTGCGCGAGGGCGCGGAGGAACCCTCGCTCGACGACGTCCAGGCGCACTGCCGGACCCGGCTGGCCGGCTACAAGATCCCCCGGCGCCTGGTGATCGCCCCGCAGATCCGGCGCTCCCCCAGCGGCAAGGCGGACTACCGGTGGGCCCGCTCGGTCGTCGCTCCGGCCCGCCCGGCCGACGGCTGAGACGGGCACGGCGGGCGGCACCGATATCACCCGACTGCGCGGCCCCGCGTCCGCCGCGGACGGGGACCGCGGGGCATGACGTAAGCCATTCGGGCACGTCCGGTGCCCAACCGCTCACCCTGCGTGGCATCGGGGGGTGATCGCCCATAGCTTCGGCTCATGAGGAAACGACACTTCACATGCCTCGTGAGCATCGCAGCCGCCTCGGCCGCCGGACTGGGCGCGGCCGTTCCGTCCGCCTCGGCCGCTGCCGCCGGCGACCGTGTGGTGTATCCGGGCCAGTCGATCCAGGCGGCCGTGGACGCCGCACGGCCCGGTGACACCATCGTCGTCCGGCCCGGCACCTACCGCGAGAGCGTGCTCATCAGCACGCCGGGCCTGACCCTGCGCGGCTTCGGGGACCGTACGGTCATCGTGCCGGACACGAGCCGCGCGCAGCCGGCCAACGCCTGCGCGAAGGCCGGTAACGGCGTCTGCGTCCAGGGCACGGCCCAGCACACCGTGGACCACGTGTCCGTCCGGTCCCTCGCGGTCACCGGGTTCGCCAAGAGCGGCGTCTGGGCCTCCTGGACGGACCGGCTGGCGGTCCGGGACGTGACCGCCGGCTCCAACGGCACCTGGGGCATCGCCCAGCAGCGCTCCACCCGGTCCGACATCCGGGACAACACCGCCCGCGCCAACGGCGACGCGGGCATCTTCGTCGCCAACAGCGTGGACGAGGAGGGCGGCGCCACGGACACCCTCGGCACCCGGGTCAGGGGCAACACGCTGACCGACAACCGGATCGGGTTCACCGCACGCCGCGTGCGGAACCTGCTCGTCGACGACAACACCCTCACCGCCAACTGCACGGGCGTCTTCGTCGTGGGCGACGAGGGAACGCCGAAGGCCGGCGCCATGACCATCCGGTCCAACCGGATCACCGGGAACAACAAGTTCTGCGATGCCACCGACCGGCTGCCCGCCCTCCAGGGCTCCGGCATCGTCCTCACGGGCACCGAGACGACCCAGGTGCGCTCCAACCTGGTCCGGGACAACGTGGGTACCACCCCGCTCTCGGGCGGCGTCGTGCTGTTCAAGAGCTTCGTCGGAGCGAAGAACACCGACAACACCATCACCGGCAACGTGGTCACGGGCAACCGGCCGGCCGACCTGGCCAACGAGGACACCGGCACGGGCAACGACTTCACCGGAAACGTCTGCACGACGTCCGCACCGGCCGGAATGTGCTGACCGGTGTGCCCCCGTACGAGGAGAAGCGAGACGGCATGACCACCGTGAGTACCACCCCCACCCCCGCCACCGCTCCCGACCCGCCCGCCGCCGCGGCCGCACCGCAGCCGGCGATGCGGCTGCGCGAGATCGTGTTCGGCGCCGCCTGCGCCGCCGCCGTGCGTGCCGCGTGCCGGCTCGGTGTCGCGGACGCGCTGGGCGAGACGCCGGCCACCGCGGCCGAGCTGGCCGCGGCGGTGAAGACCCAGCCGGCGCCGATGGGGCGGCTGCTGCGCGCCCTGTCCTGCTACGGCATCTTCACCGAGAGTCCGGACGGCGCCTTCGCCCACACCGAGATGTCGCGGCTGCTGCGCGAGGACGACCCGAACAGCCTCCGGTACATCTCGCTCTGGTGCACCGAGCCCTGGACCTGGGATGTCTGGCCCCGGCTGGACGACGCGGTGCGCTCCGGCCGCAACGTCTTCGAGGACGTGTACGGCAAGGAGTTCTTCGACTACCTCCACCAGAACGCCCACGAGTCGGCCCAGGTGTTCAACCGGGCCATGACCACGTCCAGCGTGCAGTCCGCGCTGGACGTCGCCGCGCTCCTCGACCTCACCGGGGTGTCCGTGGTCGCCGACATCGGCGGCGGTCAGGGGCACGTACTGGCGAGCCTGCTGGAGAAGCACCCCTCGGTGAGCGGCACCCTGATGGACCTGCCGGGGGTGGTGGCACGGGCCGACGAACGGCTGCGGGACGGCGGCACGCTTGCCGGCCGGGCCGCCATCGTGGCCGGGGACTGCCGTGAGGGCATCCCGGTGGCGGCCGATCTCTACATCATCAAGAACATCCTGGAGTGGGACGACGACAGCACCCGCCGGGCGTTGCGCAGCGTCGTCGCGGCGGCGCGTCCGGGAGCCCGGGTCGTCGTCATCGAGAACCTCGTCGACGACACCCCCTCGATGCGGTTCACCACCGCCATGGACCTGCTCCTCCTGCTGAACGTCGGCGGCGCCAAGCACACCCGGCAGAGTCTGGTGGACCGGCTCTCGGAGGCCGGGCTGCTCATCGGCGAGATCCGGCAGGTCAACCCCTACCTCCACGCGTTCGAATGCGTGGTCCCAAACTGACCCGTCCTCTCCGGGCAGCACGCGGATCGCCCCGGGCCCGGCCGAGAGGCCGGACCCGGGGCGATCGTCGTCATCAGGCGGAGGCGTCGCGCTCCCAGCGGTAGAACTCCTGGGCCATCGCGTCCTTGGGGCCCCGCCAGGTCTGCGGGTCGTACGGGCTGATGAAGGCGGTCAGCCGGTCGCTGAGTCCCTTGAACTCAGGGTGCTCGGTCACCTTGGCGATCTCCGGACCGGGCGCCCGCTCGGACTCGATCATGTGCAGGTAGACGTCGCCGAACTGGAAGAGCTTGCGCCGGGTGACGCCGACCAGGTGCGGCAGCTCGCTGCTGTCGGAGGCGGCGAACAGTTCGGCGATGTCCGGCGCCGACTCCGGTGCCATCCGGGCGACGATCAGTGCGTGGTGCATCGGGTGGTGCCTTTCTGATACCAGGCCCGGTACCCGGCGTGGGGGCCGGGTGGCCGGACCGTCGGCGGACTGGACGTCAGCCGGCCGTGACGGAGGCCGAACGGCGCTCACGGTCGCGCTGCTCGATCTTGTCCCGGATGAGCTCCATCTGGACGCGCGAGTTGCGGTTGATGTTGTCGGTCATCCAGGCGTCGTCGACCGGGGCGTCCGGGCGCATCGCGAAGTCCTGCGCCCAGTGCATGCGCGTGCCGCCGGGGACCTCGGAGTACTCCCAGTGGATGTCCATGTGCTGGAACGGGCCGGGCTCGACGCGACGGGCGCGGACCTTGCGGCCGCGGCGGTCGGTGGTGCGCTCGGAGACCCAGCTCCACACCTTGTCGTTGGCGTCGGGGTGCATGGTCAGACGGAAGGTGGTCCGCTCGCCGTCACGCTCGATGATCTCGACCGCGGCGTACTCGCTGAACAGGTCCGGCCAGTTCGCGAGGTCGTTCGTCATGTCCCAGACGAGGTCCAGGGGGGCGGCGATGATGATCTCGTTCTCGGTGTGTCCGGACACGTCAGGCTCCTGTCATGAGGCTGTTGTTGACGAGGTCGAGGAACTCGCGGGGCGTCTTGCACCGGTCGGCGTCGGCCGGCAGCGGCTGTCCGTGCCGGTTCTCCAGCACGCCGACGATGCCGAGGAGGCCCAGCGAGTCGAGGCCGAACTCGTCGAAGGCGGTGCCGGAGCGGTTCTCCATCTCCCGGGGGTCGACGGTCAGTCCCGCGCCCTTCTTCATCAGGACGGCCAGTTCGTCATAGGTCAGTCGATCGTTCATGAGGGACTTCTCCTTCTCGCGGGGGGTTTTCGGTGGGCTCTCTCACGCGCCGCGGACGGGGCGCCGCAGCACCATCGCCGCGTTGGAGCCCATGAGGCCGCGGCTGAGCACGAGCGCGGTCCGCAGTTCGGCGGGACGGGCCCGTCCGGTGACGACGTCGAGGTCGTGGCACACCTCGAACACGTTGGGCGTCGGCGGGATCAGGCCGTTCTCCATGGCGAGCACGGCGGCGGCCGCGTCGAGGACGGGGGCACCGCAGTACGCCCGCCCGATGCCGGTCTTGGGCGCCGTCACCGGAACCCGCCTGCCGTGCGCACCGAGCGCGTCGGCCAGTGCCAGCGCCTCCGCACGGTCCGCGGCGGGTACGCCGAGGGCGTCCGCGAAGACCACGTCGATCTCCTCGGGCGCGCAGCCGGCCTCCCGCAGCGCCCCCTCGATGGCGTGGGCGAGCCCCTCGCGGGACTCCTCCCAGCGCATCGCGGTGGTGAAGGTGGCCGCGTGACCGGCGATCTCGGCCCTGACCCGGGCGCCGCGCTCCCTGGCCGCGTCCTCCTCCTCGACCACGAACATCGCGCCGCCCTCGGCGGGCACGAATCCGCAGGCGTCCGAGGTGAACGGGCGGTAGGCCCGCGTCGGCTCCTCCGCGGCGCTCAGGTCCCGGTAACCGAGCTGGCAGACGACGGAGTAGGGGGCGAGAGGTGCCTCGGCCGCGCCGACCACCACCGCGTCGGTGCCGCGCCGGACGGACCGGGCGGCGTGCGCCATCGCGTCGAGGCCGCCGGCCTCGTCGCTGGCCACCACCGCACACGGCCCCTTGAAGCCGCCGCGGATGGAGATCTGGCCGGTGCTCGCGGCGTAGAACCAGGCGATCGACTGATAGGGGCCGACGTACTTGGATCCCTGGCCCCACAGCCGTTGCAGTTCGCGCTGGCCGAACTCGCCGCCGCCGGACCCGGCGGCGGTCACCACGCCCACGCTGAACGGCTTGTCCTCGTAGTCCGCGCGGCCCAGCCGGGCGTCGTCCAGGGCCATGTCCGCCGCGGCCATCGCGAAGTGCGTGAACCGGTCGGTCTGGACGAGGTAGCGCTCCTCGATCAGGCTGACCGGATCAAAGCCCCGGACCTCGCCGGCCACGTGCAGCGGGAGCTCCTCGCACCCTTCGCGGGTGACCCGGTCCAGGACGCTCATGCCCTCCTGCGTCCGCTTCCAGAAGGTCTCTGTGGACGTGCCGTTGGGGGCGACGACGCCGATGCCGGTGATGACGGTCTGCCGGGCCTTTCGGGTGCTCATGGTGTCCTCCCACCGGTTCTGGTCAGGGCGACAGCGGACTGGAAGCCACCGAAGCCGCTGCCGACGGAGAGCACGCTGCGCAGCTTCAGCGGGCGTGCGGTGCGCGGCACGTAGTCGAGGTCGCACTCGGGGTCCGGGGACTCGTAGTTCGCGGTCGGCGGTACCGTCTGGTGGACCAGCGCGAGTACGCAGGCCGCGATCTCTATCGCCCCGATCGCCCCGAGCGAGTGACCGACCATCGACTTGATGGAGCTCATCGGTACGTCGTGGGCGTGCGCGCCCAGGGCCCGCTTCACGGCCGCCGTCTCGTGCCGGTCGTTCTGTTTGGTGCCGGAGCCGTGCGCGTTGACGTAGTCGATGTCCGACGCGGCCATCCCGGCGTGGCCGAGTGCCCGGTTGATGGCCTCGGCCATCTCCAGGCCCTCCGGGGTCAGCCCGGTCATGTGGTAGGCGTTGCCGAAGGTCGCGTAGCCGGCGATCTCGCAGTACACCGTCGCGCCCCGGGCGCGGGCGTGCTCCAGTTCCTCCAGGACGAGTACGGCCCCGCCCTCCCCCATCACGAAGCCGTCGCGGCGGGAGTCGAAGGGCCTGGAGGCGTGTTCCGGATCCTCGTTGTTGGCGGAGGTCGCCTTGATCGCGTCGAAGCACGCGACGGTGATCGGGGTGATCGGGGAGTCCGACGCCCCGGCGATGCACACGTCGACGCGGCCGTCCTCGATGGAGTGGAAGGCGTAGCCGATCGCGTCGAGGCCGGAGGTGCAGCCCGTCGAGACGGTCTGCACCGGCCCGTGCGCCCCGACCTGCTCGGCGACGGCGGAGGCCAGCGAACTCGGTGAGAACGCCCGCTCCAGGTGGGGCCCGGCCGGACGGTGGTCGACGTCCCAGCGTGCGCCGCTGCCGCTGACCGCGACGTAGTCGTGCTCCAGTCGGGTGGTTCCGCCGACGGCCGTGCCGAGCGAGACGCCCATCCGCCAGGGATCGGTGCGCTCCTGGTCCAGGCCCGCGTCCGCGAGTGCCTCGCGGGCGGCCACCATCGCGAACTGGACGTAGCGGTCGGAGCGGGCGACCTCGTCCGCGTCCAGCCCGTGGGCCGCCGGGTCGAAGTCGCACTCGGCGGCGATCCGGGACCGGAAGCCGGCCGGGTCGAAGAGCGTGATGCCGCGCGTAGCGGTGCGGCCGTTGGCGAGGAGGTCCCAGAAGGCCGGTGCGCCGATCCCGCCCGGAGCGACGACCCCGACCCCCGTGACCGCCACCCGCCGGGTCATGAAGCGGCCTCGGTTCGTTCTGGCGGCGCGCCCTGCTCGGGGGCCTCGGTCTGCTCGGTGTCGACGTGTCCGAGCTCCGGGCGGGGCGCGAGGGGGCCGAGGTGGAAGACCATGCGGACCTCGGTGTCACCGACGTTGCGGAACCGGTGGCGTACGTTCAGCGGGATCAGCAGCCCCTGGTCGGGCCGCATCGCGTACGGCTCACCGTCCAGGTCGACCTCCAGGAGCCCGTTCACCACGTACACGAACTCCTCCGAGTACGGGTGGTAGTGCTCCGCGATGCGGTCGCCGGGCTGGATGATGGCCAGCCCCATGAAGCCGCTGGTGGCGCCCACGGCCGTCGGGGTGAGCAGGGCACGCAGGTCTCCTCCGCGCCTGGTGTTGGGCTGGGTCTCACTGAGGTCCACGATGCGTGGCCGGTGCATGGTCATGAGTGTCTTCCTCCTGGCGCGTTGCGCGTTGCGCGTTGTGTCGACGGGGCGAGCGAGAACCCCCGCTCTGCTGGTACGCGGTTCAGGACTCCGCGGCCCGGCGGTCGGTGATCAGGTGCATCCCGGCGCGGCCGAGGAAGCGCAGGGCGTCCTGGTCGCCGGTGGGTACGGGGTTCGCCTCCCCGTCGAGGAGTCGGGCGAGCCTGACCGCCTTGCCGGGGCCGTGGATGCCCAGCGACCGGTCGGGCTGTGCGTCGAGGGGGCCGTCCACTTCCAGGAGGCGGACGACGACGTCGTCGCGCTGGAAGATCGTGGAGCTGTCGATGGGGCTGCCGGCGTCGTCGGCCTCCTCCTCGTCGTGCTCGGCCAGGAGTCGGGCCAGGGCCATGCCGCAGCCCTCCTTGGCCTGGTAGAACAGCGCGTGGCGCTTGAGGTCCCGGTCGGGGTGGCGGCCCGTCGTCACGTGGTGGACGGTGGGCAGCGCCGCCCGGGTGAAGAACATCCGGGCGGAGTCGGGGTCGGCCAGGTCGCGGTCCTGCTCCAGGTACGGGTTGAGCGCTTCCTCGACGGCCCGGATCTGCGGCTGCCGGGAGACGTGGCGCAGGGCCGCGAGGAGGTCGCCCTCGACCTCGACCGCGCGCACGACGCGGTTGCCGTGCATGAAGAGCGAGGTGCGGCGCAGCCGGGTGTGCTCGTCGACCCGTGCCTTGGGGGGGTCGTAGTCGGCGAGGATCTTCGCGACCATCTCCTCGGTGCCCGGCTTCACGGTGAAGGTCAGCGCGTGGCGCACGATCCCGTCCCCGAGGCGGGGCGCGGCCTGGAGGCCGCCCTTGGCGGGTTCGAAGCTCTCCTCGAAGGCGGCACCGGTCTCACGCAGGACGCTGAAGCGCAGCGAGCGGGTGTCACGCACACAGCTGTGCAGGGGCTGGACCGTGGCGACGTGGTCCTCGCTGTTGACCCAGGCGAGGAAGGGCGGGGCGCTCTCCCACTCGCTGGTGATGAGCCACTGGGAGGGGTTCTCGATGGACTGGCAGAGCTGGTCGCTGATGTGGCCGGGGATGGAGGCCACCTGGTTGCGCATGTGCTCGTAGGCCTCCAGGAACTGCTTCTGGGCGCCGTCGTGCAGGTCAAGCAGCAGGATGACCCGCAGCCTTGATCCGTCGAAGGCGGACTGGGAGGTCCGTTCCGAGAGGGTGGTGGTCATCTTTCGAACTCCTTCGAGACGGTGGGGCGGCCCGGCCCGCCGGTTCGCTGGGTAACCGGTGGCTGTCGAGTGGAATCGGAGCGGGGAGTCTCCCGGCTGCTGCGCGCGGCCCGTCCCGGACCGCGGGCGTCGTCTCCGTCACCGATCGTGAAACGCTGGTCCGGCTGACGCGAGATTTATGAACCGTTCAGGTGAGCGAGCGTCCGAACAGCTCCCACAAGGCTCCGACAGGGGCATGGACACTGCATCTGTACGGCGTCCGAGCTGGAGCAACTCATGAACGAGAACGTCGACCTCCACGTACCGGTCCTCATCGTGGGCGGATCCCTGGTGGGCCTGTCCGCGTCCCTCTTCCTCGGCCGGCTCGGCGTCGAGCATCTGCTGGTCGAGAAGCACGCGGCCACCTCGACGCATCCGCGCGGCCGCGGCAACAACGTCCGCACGATGGAGGTCTTCCGCCGGGCGGGGGTGGAGGAGCGGATCAGGGCGGCCGCGTCGGTGCTGGCGGAGAACCACGGCATCCTGCAGGCGGGGTCGCTGACCGGCGACGACCAGGAGTGGCTGTTCAAGGAGATCGACCCGGGTGGCGCACTGGCCCGTTTCAGCCCGACGGGCTGGTGCCTGTGCAGCCAGAACGACCTGGAGCCGGTGCTGCTGGACCGGGCCCGGGAGCAGGGCGGTGACCTGCGGTTCTCCACCGAACTGCTGTCGTTCGACCCGGACGACTCAGGTGTCGGCGCGGTCCTGAAGAACCGGGAGACGGGCGAGCACACCACCGTTCGGGCGGACTATCTCATCGCCGCCGACGGTCCGCGCAGTCCGGTCCGCGAGCAGCTGCGCATCGGCCGTTCGGGTGCCGGCGACCTGTTCCACAACGTGAGTATCACCTTCCGTTCCCGCCGGCTCGCCGATGTGCTCGGTGACCGGCGCTTCATCGTCTGCTACCTGACCAACCCGGAGGCGGACGGCGCCCTGCTGCCGGTGGACAACGAGGAACAGTGGGTGTTCCACGCACCGTGGCAGCCCGACCGGGGCGAGACCCTGGAGGACTTCACGGACGAGCGGTGCGCCGAGCACATCCGCAAGGCGGTAGGCGCTCCGGACATCGATGTGGAGATCACCGGCAAGGCGCCGTGGCACGCGGCGGAGCGGGTGGCGGACCGCTACTCCCGGGGCCGGGTGTTCCTCGCCGGTGACTCGGCGCACGAGATGTCGCCCACCGGCGCGTTCGGCTCCAACACCGGCATCCAGGACGCGCACAACCTGGCGTGGAAGCTGGCCGCCGTGCTGCGCGGTGAGGCGGGGCGGGGCCTGCTGGACACCTACGGGGCGGAGCGGCTGCCGGTGGCGCGGGCGACGAGCGAGCGGGCCTCCGCGCGCTCCGGCGAGCACAGCCACCCGGGGTACGCGCCGCCGCCCGCCGTGGGCGGCGGCAAGCGCGGCGGCATGCTGAACGTGGCGCTGGGCTACCGCTACGTGGAGGGTGCGGTGCTGGGCGTCGCCCCGGATCAGCCGGTGGTACCGCAGGGGATGCAGCTGACGGGTGAACCGGGCAGCCGCGCACCGCACCTGTGGGTCCGGCGGGCCGGTGAGCGGATCTCCACCCTGGACCTGTACGAGCGCTCTTTCGTGCTGCTCACCGATGGCGCGGACGTGGCGTGGCGGCGGGCGGCGGCCCGGGTCGGGGACCGGTTGTCGGTGCGGCTGGACGCGTTCGGCATCGGCACCTGCCCCGGCGGCGATCTGGAGCCGGAGGCCGGTGCCGACTGGGCGCAGGCGCACGGGACGAGCCCCGAGGGCGCTGTGCTGGTCCGCCCCGACGGGTTCGTCGCCTGGCGTTCACCGGCGGGCGTCGCGGACGCGGAGGCGACGCTGCGCGACGTCATGGTCTCGCTGCTGCGCCGGGCCTGACCCTCCGGGCTGCTGCGTCAGGCCACGCCGAACGACCGGAGCGCCGCGAGGAATTCCTCCGGCCGTTCGGTGTGGACGAGATGGCCGGCGTCGATGGTGACGAGCCGGCCGCCGGGGATCCGCCGGGCCATCCGGGCGAGGTCCTCCTGGTCGATCTGGCTTCGTGGCCCGCCGCCGATGACCAGGGTGGGCACGGTGATCTCACCGAGGCGTTCCCGGCTCACCGGATCGGGTTCGTTGAGCTGGGCGTTGATGGACGGCACCACGGGCCAGTCGAAGTCGAGTTCCCCGTCGGGCCGTTCGACGGGTCCGCGGGGCGGGTCGAGCGGGAAGGGCGGCGGTGCCTCCTCCAGGACGAGCCGGCCGATGAGTCCGGGCTGCCGCCCGGCCAGCAGGTAGGCCGCCGCGGCGCCCATGGAGTGCCCGACGACCGTGGCGCCGGAGAGGTTGCGGGCCTCCAGGAACGCGTGCAGGTCGTCGCGGAACAGCTCGAAGGAGTAGCGGCCGGGCCAGTCGCTGAGGCCGTGGCCCCGGAAGTCGATGGCGTACACCCGGTTTCGGGCCGCCAGCTGTTCGGCGATCCCGGTCCAGGTGCGGCTGTCGTCGCAGCGTCCGTGGACCAGCACGACCGGCGGAGCCAAGGGGTCTCCCCACACCCGGTAGGCGAGCCGTGTCCCGCCGGCCTGCACGCTGTGCACCTCCGGGTCCAGGAAGGCGGCGGTGGTGCGGACGAAGGCACCGGGGTCGTCCAGCCACGGGAAGTGTGCGGCACCACGCTGTACGGCGAACTCGGCTTCCGGGAAGAGCGCGGCCAGTTCGGCGGCGCGGTCGGGGGTCGTCACGCCGTCGTACTCCCCGGTGAGGACGAGCACCGGGGACGCCAGCTCGTGGAGTGCGGCCACCGTCGCGGCCGGGTCGAAGGCTCCGGGCGCGTCATAGCCCTGCGCGGCACCGGCGTTGATCTGTGCAGCGGACGAAGCGGCGTGGGCCTGAGCGGCAGCGTCCCAGCGGCCGTAGAGGAACGGCCGGGCGGCGGCGCGCAGTTCGTCGTCAGGGCGTCCGGCCCAGATCTCCTCCAGAGCCGGGAGCGCCTCCTCGTACCACGGTTCCGTGTGACGCAGCCCGGCGGCCTCGCGCGCCTCGCGCTCGGCGAACCCGAGTCCGGCGGCCCGCGTTGCGGGGGCGACGAGCAACAGACGGCGCAGCGCCTGCGGGTATCGCGCGGCGTAGAGCACGGCGAGGTCCGCTGCCGCCGAGTGGGCGAGCAGATCGATGTGTTCCAGCCCGAGGTGTTCGCGCAGTGCCTCGACGTCGTCGACCAGCCGGTCGCAGCGGTAGGTGGAGGTGTCGTCCGGTACGGCGGAGTCCCCGGTGCCCCGCAGATCGAGCAGCACCAGTTGCCGGTGGCCGTCGAGCCCGCCCAAGCGTCCGAGATAGGTACTGGCACGCATGGCCCCGCCCGGCAGGCAGATCAGGGGTGCGCCCCGTCCTTCGAGGTGATACGCGAGCTCGGTTCCGTCGTACGTGTGGAAAGTCGGCATGGAGCCATCCAACAGGGCCGACCGGGTGATGCGGCTCTGTTTCGGTACGAGCGTATCCGCGACGGGCGGTCGCATCGGGGCCGGTCACGCGACATGCGTCCTGTCCCACCTCTTGCCAGCGGGCGGAAGATCCTGAATTACTGCTCCCGGGAGGAGCGACCGAATGATCGGTCGTCTGCACGGTGTGCACGGAAGAGGGAGATCCGCATGACGGCTCTGCTGGACGCGGCGGAACAGCTGGACCGCGAGGAGCTGCGGGCGCTCCAACTCGAACGGCTGCGGGCGACACTGCGGCACGCGTACACCCACGTCGGCCACTACAGGGCCGCGTTCGACCGCGCGGGACTGCACCCCGACGACTGCCGCTCGCTCGCCGATCTCGCCCGGTTCCCGTTCACCACCAAGGCGGATCTGCGGGACAACTATCCGTTCGGGATGTTCGCGGTGCCGGAGGATCGGGTGCGCCGGATCCACGCCTCCAGCGGCACGACAGGCCGCCCGACCGTCGTCGGCTACACCCAGGGGGATCTGGACACCTGGGCGGACGTGGTCGCCCGCTCGATCAGGGCGGCTGGCGGCCGCCCGGGACAGAAGGTCCATATCGCTTACGGATACGGGCTGTTCACCGGCGGACTCGGCGCGCACTACGGCGCGGAGCGGCTCGGCTGCACGGTCATTCCCGCGTCCGGCGGCATGACGGCCCGACAGGTCCAGCTGATCCAGGACTTCCGGCCCGAGATCATCATGGTGACGCCGTCGTACATGCTGACGCTCCTGGACGAGTTCGAGCGGCAGGGCGTCGACCCGAGGTCGACGTCGCTGAAGGTGGGCATCTTCGGCGCCGAGCCGTGGACGCAGGAGATGCGGCGCGAGATCGAGGAGCGGTTCGCGATCGACGCGGTCGACATCTACGGACTGTCCGAGGTGATGGGGCCGGGCGTCGCCCAGGAGTGTGTGGAGACGAAGGACGGGCTGCACATCTGGGAGGACCACTTCTATCCGGAGGTGGTCGACCCGTTCACCGGTGAGGTGCTGCCCGAGGGTGCGGAGGGCGAGCTGGTGTTCACCTCGCTCACCAAGGAGGCGATGCCGGTGGTCCGTTACCGGACCCGGGACCTGACCCGGCTGCTGCCGGGGACGGCCCGGATCTTCCGGCGCATGGAGAAGGTGACCGGGCGCAGCGACGACCTGGTGATCCTGCGCGGGGTGAACCTCTTCCCGACGCAGATCGAGGAGATCGTGCTGCGTACCCCGGCGGTCTCGCCGCACTTCCAGCTGCGGCTGACCCGCGAGGGCCGGCTGGACGTGCTGACGGTACGCGCGGAGGCCAGGGCAGGGGCGACGCCCGAGCAGCGCGCGGCCGCCGCCGTGTCGGTCGCGGCGTCCGTCAAGGACGGGATCGGGGTCTCGGTCGGGGTGGAGATCCTCGATCCGGAGACGCTGGAGAGGTCGGTGGGGAAAATCAGGAGGATCGTGGACGAGCGGGAGCGGCCGGGCGGTTGACCGGGGCGCCGGGCTGCTCCCGGCCCAACGCTCCGAAGTGCCGGGCGTAGTTGCTGTGGCAGGATGCGTCGACAGGGCGAAGTCCACCTGCTCTCGCGCACCCCGCCCCGCGCACCGAAATGTTCTGGAGCTCCCCATGACGCCTGGTCCGGCCGACACCCCGTTCATCGACACCAGCAGGCCGCACCCGGCGCGCGTCTACGACTACCTGCTGGGCGGCAAGGACAACTATCCGGTGGACCAGGAGCTGGGCGAGCAGATGCCGCCCGTGGCGAAGGCGGGTGTCGCGCAGAACCGGGCGTTCATGCGCCGGGCGGCCGACTGGGCCACGCGCACGGGTATCGACCAGTTCCTCGACGTCGGGACGGGGATCCCGACCCGGCCCAACCTCCACCAGATAGTCCAGGAGATCAATCCGGCGGCGCGGGTCGTCTACACGGACAACGACCCGATCGTCCTGCGTCACGCCGAGGCGCTGCTCATCAGCACGCCCGAGGGAGCGACGGGCTACCTCGACGCCGATGTGCGTGAGCCGGAGAAGATCCTCGCCCACGCGCGCAACCTGCTGGACTTCGAACGGCCCGTCGCACTCTCCCTCATCGCGCTCATGCACTTCGTGCCGGACGAGGAGGACCCGTACGGCATCACCCGCACCCTCCTGGACGCACTGCCCGCCGGCAGCCTCCTGGTGCTCTCGCACTTCACCAATGAGTTCCTCCCGGCCGAGGAGGACGGGACCGAGACCTACCGGGCGAGCGGTATAAGCCTGCGGCCCCGGACGGGCCCCGAGGTCGCGCGGTTCTTCGACGGACTCGACCTCGTCGATCCCGGCGTGGTCACGGCCCCACTCTGGTACAAGGACACTCCGGCCCCGGAGAGCAGCGACCACATCGACAGCTTCCACGTCGGAGTCGGCCGCGTCAGGGCGTAGGCCGCGTCAGGCGAAGCGGTCGCGCAGCTCCCGCTTGAGGATCTTGCCGCTGGCGTTGCGCGGGAGTCCGTCCACGAAGAGGATCTTCTTCGGTGCCTTGAAGTGGGCGAGCCGCTCACGGGCGTGGTCGATCAGCTCGACCTCCGTCGCCTCGCCCCGCAGCACGACGACGGCGGTGACGGCCTCGATCCAGCGTTCGTCGGGCAGTCCGACGACGGCCGCCTCGGCGACCGCGGGGTGGGTGTAGAGCGCGTCCTCGACCTGGCGGGAGGCGACGAGGACGCCGCCGGAGTTGATGACGTCCTTCACCCGGTCGACGATGGTGAAGTAGCCCTCCGCGTCGCGTACGGCGAGGTCGCCGGAGTGGAACCAGCCGTCGCGGAACGCCTCGGCGCTCTCCTGCGGCTTGTCCCAGTAGCCGCCGCACAGCTGCGGTGAGCGGAACACCACTTCGCCGGCCGTGCCGTCGGGGACGTCCGCGCCGTCCTCGTCGACCACCTTGGCCTCGACGAAGAGGACTGGCCGGCCGCAGGAGTCCATCCGGCCCTCGTGCTCGTCGGGCCCCAGGACGGTGGCGAGCGGGCCGATCTCGCTCTGCCCGAAGCAGTTGTAGAAGGCCAGTCCGGGCAGCCGCTCGCGCAGCCGTTCCAGTACCGGTACGGGCATGATCGACGCGCCGTAGTACGCCTTGCGCAGCCCGCCGAGGTCGCGCCGGGCGAAGTCCGGGTGGTTGGCGAGGCCGATCCAGACGGTGGGCGGGGCGAAGACGCTGTCGGCCTGTCCGGACTCGACGAGGTCGAAGATCCGGCCGGCGTCCGGGGCGTCCAGGACCGTGTTCTCGGCCCCGACCGCGAGGTAGGGCAGCAGGAACACGTGCATCTGCGCGGAGTGGTAGAGCGGCAGGGCGTGGACGGGCCGGTCGCCGGCGCGGAGGTCGAGTGCGGTGACGGCGCTGACGTACTCGTGGACGAGGGCGCTGTGTGTCATCATCGCGCCCTTGGGGAGCGCGGTGGTCCCGGAGGTGTACAGCAGCTGGACCAGGTCGTCCGCGCCCGGTTCGCGGCCGGGCGTGAAGGCGCGCGGCGTCGCCAGTTCGTCCAGGAGGGAGTCCGGGGCGTCGCGCAGCGCGCGTACGGCGTAGCCGTCCGGGACCCGGCCGGCCAGGTCCGGGTCGGTGAGGACCAGGGAGCTGCCGGACTGGCTCAGGATGTACGCCAGGTCCTCGCCCGTGAGGTTCTGGTTGACGGGCACGTGGACGAGCCCGGCGCGGGCGCAGGCGAGGAAGCCGATCAGGTAGGCGTCGGAGTTGTGGGCGTAGGAGGCCACCCGGTCCCCCGGACTCAGCCCGTGGCCGTCCATCAGGACGGCGGCCGCGGTACTGACGGCCTCCTCCAGTTCCCGGTAGGACCAGGTCCGGTCGGCGTACCGCAGGGCGGTGCGCCCGGGGGTGCGCCGTGCGCTGCGGGTCAGGACGCCGTCGACTGTGCTGCTTCGTACACCTGTCATGGCGTGATCCTGTGCGGGCCGGGCCCGGCGGTCAAGGGCCCGGATACCGGCCGGGGTGTCGGAGGCGTCCGGCGGGCCCGTTCCGACTGCAGTGGGGAGCGGCGCGACCACGGCCGGGGCCCGCGCGGTGGGCGGGCCCCGGCTCCGCGTCAGGTGCGCCCCTCCCAGTACGGCTCACGCAGACGCCGTTTGTACAGCTTGCCGTTGGGGTCGCGGGGCATCGTCGTGATGAAGCCGAGGGTCTTGGGGCGTTTGTACCCGGCGAGCCGCCCGGCGCAGTGGCCGAGGATCTCGGCGGCGAGTGCGTCACCCTCCTCGTACCCCTCGGCGGCTTCGACGACCGCTCTGACCTCCTCGCCCCAGTCGGCGTGCGGAATGCCGAAGACCGCGGCGTCCGCGACGGCGGGATGGGTGAGCAGTTCGCTCTCGATCTCGGCGGGGTAGATGTTGACCCCGCCAGAGATGATCATGTCGATCTTGCGGTCGCGGAGGAAGAGGTAGCCGTCCTCGTCGAGGATGCCGAGATCGCCCACCGTGAAGAAGTCCCCGATGCGGTTCTTCCTCGTCTTGCCCTCGTCCTTGTGGTAGCTGAAACCGCCGGTGCTCATCTTCATGTAGACGGTGCCGAGCTCGCCGGGTGCGAGGCGGGTGCCCTCGTCGTCGAAGACCGCGAGTTCGCTGATCGGCCAGGCCCGGCCGACCGTGCCCGGCTTCCTCAGCCAGTCCTCCGCCGTGGCGAAGGCGCCGCCGCCCTCGCTGGCCGCGTAGTACTCCTCGACGCACTGGCCCCACCAGTCGATCATGGCCCGTTTGACGTGGTCCGGGCAGGGGGCCGCTCCGTGGATGGCGTGGCGCATCGCCGCGACGTCGTACCTCCGCTTCACCTCTTCGGGGAGGGCGAGGAGGCGGTGGAACTGGGTGGGGACCATGTGCGTGTGGGTGCAGCGGTGGGTGTCCATCGCCCGCAGCATCTCCTCGGGCGACCACTTGTCCATCAGGACCAGCGGGTGGCCGATGTGCAGGGCGGCTCCCGCGAACTGGAGCACCGCGGTGTGGTAGAGCGGTGAGCAGACCAGATGGACGTTGCCGTCGAACGGTTTGATGCCGAAGATGCCGAGGAAGCCGCCGAGATAGGTCTCCTCCGGCAGCTTTCCGGGCAGCGGGCGTCGGATGCCGCGCGGCCGCCCCGTGGTGCCGGAGGTGTAGTTCATGACCCAGCCGAGGGTGCGTCCCTCGGGGGGTGAGACGGGCCGGTTCTCCAGGAGTTCGGCGTACGGGCGGAAGCCTTCGACCGCGCCGACGCCGTAGCGGTGGCTCGTGGGCAGTTTCGCCTCGTCGGCGGCCGCGGTCGCGGCGTCCGTGAAGCGTTCGTGGGCGATGAGCACCTTGGCGCCGGAGTCGGAGACGATCCAGGCGATCTCGGGGCCCATCAGGTGGTGGTTGACCGGGACGAGGTAGAACCCGGCCTGCGAGGCGGCCAGGTAGGCGGTGAGGAACTCGACGCCGTTGGGCAGCACGACGGCGAAGGAGTCGCCCTCCTCCAGCCCGGCGGCGCGCAGTCCGTGGACCATCCGGTTGGCCTCGGCGTGCAGCCGGCCGGCCGTCCAGTTCTCGCCGTCGGGCGCGATCAGGATCGTACGGTCGGGGTCGGCGGTGGCCTGGGTCCAGAAGCCGTTGGGCGGCTGGTTCATGAGGTGCTCCGTCCGGCTATGCGGTTGATCCGGTCGACGGCGCGTTCAAAGCCCCGGGTCAGGTCGTCGAAGACGGCCTGCACACTGCGCTCGGTGTTCATCCGGCCGACGATCTGGCCGACGGGCGTGCCGAGCAGTGCGTCCGTCTCGTACTTCTGGATACGGGAGACGGCCTCGGCGACCAGGAGTCCCTGGAGCGGCATGGGCAGCGGGCCGGGGCCCGCCGGGTCGTCCCACGCGTCGGTCCATTCGGTACGCAACTGGCGCGCGGGTTTCCCGGTGAGGGCGCGGGAGCGGACGGTGTCGCCGGAGCCGGCGGCGAGGAGTTTGGCGGTCAGGGCGCGGGAGTGCATGTCGGCCTCCTCCGTGGTGAGCCAGAGGGAGCCGAGCCAGACGCCCTGGGCACCGAGGGCGAGCCCGGCGGCGATCTGTTCCCCGCCGCCGATGCCTCCGGCGGCGAGGACGGGGAGCGGACCCACCGCGTCGACGACGTCCGGGACGAGGACCATGGAGGCGATCTCCCCGGTGTGGCCGCCCGCTTCGTAGCCCTGGGCGACGACGACGTCAATGCCGGCGTCGGCGTGGTGCCGGGCGTGCCGGGCGCTGCCGGCGAGGGCTGCGACGAGCACGTCCTGCTCGTGGGCGCGGGCGATGACGTCGGCGGGCGGTGAGCCCAGTGCGTTGGCGAGCAGCTTGATGGGGTAGGCGAACGCGACGTCGAGCTGGTTGCGGGCGACCTCCTCCATCCAGCCGGTGATGCGCCAGCCGGAGGCCTCACCCTCGGCGAGTTCGGGGACGCCGTGCCTGATGAGGGTGTCCTGGACGAACTGCCGGTGCCCGGCCGGGATCATCGCCTCGACATCGGCCTCGGTGACACCCTCCACCTTCTTCGCGGGCATCACGACATCGAGGCCGTAGGGCTTGCCGTCGGTGTGTTCCTGCATCCAGTCGAGGTCGCGTGCGAGGTCGTCGGGGGCGGTGTAGCGGACCGCTCCGAGCACACCGAATCCGCCGGCCCGGGTGATCGCCGCGGCCACTGCGGGGAACGGCGTGAAGCCGAAGATGGCGTGCTCGATCCCCAGTTCCTTGCTCAGCTCCGTCTCCATGGGCGGCAGGATGCCGCAGTCGGACAGCCGAAGGAAGACCTTTCCTGATGCAGTGTCAGATTCTTTGTGTCTCCAGGGGCCTACGGGGCGGCGGAGGGTGACAGTACCCTCTGGTCCGGCAGGAAGTTTCAAGCTCGGACAAGATTTCGAAAGTTACTTTCACGCAGGGAGAGGGGTTCCGGATGACCGAGGACACGGCGGGCGGGGGCATCAGCCGGCGGAGGCTGGGCGGTGGGATGCTGGCCCTGGGCGGAGCTCTCGCCCTGGCGCCGATTCCGTTCGCGGAGCGGGCGTCTGCCACGGAACCGGAGGCGGGGGCGTCGGACATGCGGGCAGGAACCGCGGCGGGATCACCGTCCGGGCAGCACCGGCCGACACTGCGGCGCGGCTCGGCCGCGCGGGCCGGGCTGCTCCAGGAGCCGCTGGACCAGCTCGTCACCGAGGCCGAGAGATACCTGGACGACTCCCCCGAGCACCCCTGGTACGCGGGCGCGGTGCTGCTCGCCGGGCGGGGCGGGACGGTCGCGCTGCACCGGCCGATCGGCAAGGCGGTGCGCTATGCGGCGTACGACGAGAAGACCGACACCGGGGTGGAGTTCCCGCCGGAACAGCAGATCGCCATGGCCGAGGACACGGTCTTCGACCTGGCGTCGGTGTCGAAGCTGTTCACCTCGATCCTGGCCGTGCAGCAGATCGAACGGGGCAGGCTGGAGCTGGAGGCGACGGTCGCCTCCTATCTCCCCGACTTCGCCGGCGGCGGCAAGCAGGACATCACGATCCGTCAGCTGCTGACCCACACCTCGGGTTTCCGCGCCTGGATTCCGCTCTACTCGGCGCCGACCCGGGAGGGGAAGCTGGCGCTGATCTGGAACGAGGTGCCGGCCAGCCCGCCGGGCACGGTGTACCTCTACTCCGACCTCAATCTGATCTCGCTCCAGCTGGTGCTGGAGAAGATCACCGGCCGCACCCAGGATGTCCTGCTCCGCGAGCAGATCACCGCTCCGCTCGGGATGCACCGCACCCGTTACAACCCGCCTGCGTCCTGGCGGCCGAAGATCGCCGCGACAGAGGACGAACGGCCGCCGTGGTCCGGCCTCGACCGAGGACTCGTCTGGGGCGAGGTGCACGACGAGAACGCCCACAGCCTCGACGGCGTCGCCGGTCACGCCGGGGTCTTCTCATGCGCCTGGGACCTGGCGGTGCTCGCCCGTACGCTCCTCAACGGCGGGGTCTACGGACGCGCGAGGATCCTCTCCGCCCACTCGGTGGACCTGCTGTTCACCGACTTCAACACGGCGTTCCCCGGTGACGCGCACGGCCTCGGCTTCGAGCTCTACCAGCACTGGTACATGGGGGCGATGGCCACCCCGCGCACCGCCGGCCACACCGGATTCACCGGCACCAGCCTGGTCCTGGACCCGACCACCGACTCGTTCCTGATCGTGCTCGGCAACTCGGTCCACCCGGTGCGCGACTGGCGCTCCGGGAGCGCGCCCCGCGTCGCCACCGCCAACCAGATGGCGCGCGCGGTCGCGGTCCCGCCCGCCCGGGGCCGTACGGCCTGGTTCTCCGGCATGGCCAGTGCCTCATCGGCCACGCTGGCGCTCCCGCCGCTGACACTCGCCTCGTCGCGCGCCCGGCTGAGCTGCGCCCTGTGGTGGGACACGGAACCGGACTCCGACTTCCTGTTCCTGGAGGGCTCCTCCGACGCCGGGACGAGCTGGCAGCCGGTGCCCTTCAGTACCGTTGCGGCGCCGCAGGACCGGCGGCCTCGGCCGGAAGCCCATCCGGCCGGCTCCGTCTCCGGCTGGTCGGGCCGGGTCTGGCACCGGCTGGACGCGGATCTGTCGGCCTGGCACGGCACCGAACTGCGGCTGAGGTGGCGGTACGCCACGGACCAGCTGTACGTCGGCCGCGGGGTCTACGTAGACGCGGTCCGGGTCGAGGACGGCGGCCGCACCGTCTTCGACGAGGGCCGGGCGGGCGACGCCCGCCGCATCGAGACGGACGGCTGGGCCCCCTCGGCGCACTGATCCGGTAGGCCCGCGGCCCGCACCGGGTCCGGGCCGCGGGCCGACCGGATCAGGCGGCGGAGCGTTCGCCGGGCACACGGTGGACCTGGAAGAGATCTACGTGATCGGTGCCCAGCCTGCGCAGGGGGTCCTCCAGTGCGCGGATCAGCCACCGCCGCGAGTTGCCCTGCTGGTTGGGATCGCCCTCCATCGGAACGTGGGCCTTGGTGGCCGGCACCACGGTGTCCCGGCGGCCCTTGAGTGCCTTCCCGACGATCACCTCGGACTCACCGCGCGAGTAGGCGTCGACGGTGTCGACGAAGTTGATCCCCGCGTCCAGGGCCTTGTGAATGATCCGGACGGAGTCGTCGTGATCACGGTTGCCCGCGGCACCGAACATCATCGCGCCGAGGCAGTACGGGCTGACCTTGATGCCGGTTCGGCCAGCGTGCGGTAGTTCGTGCATCTCCTCTTACCTTGACCGGCGCCCGACGGAGAGCGTCCAGGCGCTACACCCGGACAAACGGAACAGCATTCCGGTTAGCAAGGGGAGCATCGCACACGAGGACACGGACTGGAGGACCGGCATCGGCGCAGCCGGGTCACAGCCCGGCAAGAGCCTGCGCACCGACGCGCGGCGCAGCACCCACGCCCTGCTGACTGCGGCCGCGGAGGTCTTCGCCGCCTCGGGGGTCGACGCACCCGTACACCGGATCACCGCCAGGGCAGGCGTGGGCGCCGGCGCCCTCTACCGGCACTTCCCGCAGCGCTCCGACCTGATCGCCGCGGTCTTGCGCAACAAGGTCGACGCCTGCGCCGAAGCCGCGGAACCACTCGCGGCACAGTTCGAGCCGGCCGAGGCGCTCACTCGATTGCTGCGGCACTTCGCGGACTTCATCGGCACGAAGCGCGGGCTGGGCGCCGCCCTCCACTCGGGCGACCCGCCGCGCGTCACCGGCCACCTGGCCATGCCCGCCCACGACGACGGGGAGGGCCACGCCTGGCGGATGGTCGCGCTGCTCGTCGACGGGCTGCGCTACGGAGCCCACCCCCAGGGCAACTGACCAAGATTTCTTCCGCTTCGAAATATTTCGCTTCCAAGCCACTCGAATTCCGGGCCCGACATCACACGAAGCGCTGGCGGATGAGGAAAATCGCAGGCCGAACGCGATACGCGTGCACCCTTTCCACGACTGCGATCAGCACTTGCCACGCCGATCCGGCAAGACTTTCGGAGTACTTTCGTAATGCTCGGATGCGAATGTACGCATCCGTCCCCTAGCTGGGGCATCCCCGACGCCCGACGGCTTACATAACAGCAGGTCAAGGCATTTTTTTGGAGAGTAGGAGCCGTTAATCGGTTCGAAATATTTCGAAAACGCGGCGTTGACGCGTCTTTCCGGCGCGCGCATACTCTCCCTCGCTCCCCGCACCACCCGATCAACCGGAAGAAGGTGTTGGAAAGTGATCCTCAATCCCCCACCCGGTGGAGAACCCACGCGCCGGCCGCTTCGCTCCCGCGCGCGAAGAGCATTCACCCTCGCCACGGCCGGAGTCCTCACCGCCGCCGGCCTCCTGTCGCTGGCGGGCACCGCCGACGCCGCGACCACGCTCGGCGCCTCGGCCGCCGCCAAGAACCGGTACTTCGGCACCGCGGTCGCCGCGAACCACCTCGGCGAGTCCGCGTACGCCTCGACGCTGGACACCGAGTTCACCATGGTGACGCCCGAGAACGAGATGAAGTGGGACGCCGTCGAGTCCGCCCGCAACTCGTTCAGCTTCGGTTCCGCGGACCAGATCGTGAGCCACGCACAGGGCAAGGGCATGAAGGTCCGCGGCCACACCCTGGTCTGGTACTCCCAGCTGCCCGGGTGGGTCGGCGGCCTCGGCACCGACGATCTGCGCTCGGCGATGAACAACCACATCACCAAGGTGATGGACCACTACAAGGGCAGGATCTACGCCTGGGACGTCGTCAACGAGGCGTTCCAGGACGGTGGCAGCGGGGCCCGGCGCAGCTCACCCTTCCAGGACAAACTGGGCAGCGGCTACATCGAGGAAGCCTTCCGCACCGCACGAGCCGCCGACTCCGGCGCCAAGCTCTGCTACAACGACTACAACACCGACGGGCAGAACGCGAAGAGCAACGCGGTCTACGCCATGGTGAAGGACTTCAAGCAGCGTGGTGTGCCCATCGACTGCGTCGGCTTCCAGTCGCACTTCAACAGCAACTCGCCCGTCCCGAGCGACTACCAGGCCAATCTGCAGCGCTTCGCCGATCTCGGTGTCGATGTCCAGATCACCGAACTGGACATCGAGGGCTCGGGTTCGGCACAGGCCGCCGACTACACCAAGGTCGTGAACGCGTGCCTGGCCGTCTCGCGCTGTGCGGGAATGACCGTGTGGGGCGTCACCGACAAGTACTCGTGGCGCAGCAGCGGCACTCCGCTGCTGTTCGACGGCGACTACGCCAAGAAGCCCGCGTACACCGCGGTGCTGACCGCGCTCGGCGGTTCCGGCGATGGCGGTGACGGCGGAACCGGTGGCGCCGCCTGCACGGCCACGTACACCAGGACGGACACCTGGGGCGACCGGTTCAACGGGCAGGTGACGGTGCGGGCGGGGAGCTCCGCGATCCGCGGCTGGACGGTACCGGTCACGGTGACGTCACCGCAGAAGGTCTCCGCCACCTGGAACGGCAGTCCGTCCTGGGACGGCAGCGGCAACGTGATGACCATGCGGCCCGACGGCAACGGGAATCTGGCCGCCGGAGCCTCGGTGTCCTTCGGGTTCACCGTCATGACGAACGGCAACACCTCGGCGCCCTCCGTCGGCACCTGTACCGCCTCCTGAGAACCGGGCTTCCGGGGCGCGGCGGCCGTTCGGCGACCGCGTCCCGGAAGCCCGGGGGTCACCCCAGCGGGGGCACGCCCAGAGGGCGGTGTCCTCGCGTCCTCCGTGGCACGGTCACCCGCGCGCCCCCGCGGTCGGAGCCGCCGCCGGCGCACCGATGCGGGCCCGGCTCGCCGGCACCGTCGCCTCCGCGGGTGCCTGCGCGGTCGACTCCCGTACGACGAGCCTCGGCCTGATCAGGAGGGAACGCCCCGCGACAGGCGCCGAGTCGATGCGCGCGCGCAACTGCTGAAACGTCTCGGCGGCCATCTCCGGCAGCGGCTGG
>CBRG010000216.1 GCA_000470535.1 Streptomyces sp. AW19M42 | reverse complement strand
CGCAGGGCGCACATTCGGCGGGTGTGTCACTTGACCTCCCCCTCGGTCCCTGACGGCGGCCCGCCCCCCGGCCGATCGGGGGACTGGTACCCGGCCAGAAGTATGGCCGCAGGGAACGGCGCCCACACAACGAACGCCCGGATCCTGCACCGGTCCATGAACGCAGCCGACCGCAGGCAACCGCGGTCAACAGCATTCGATCAAGGCCGACGCCGCCGATCAAGACGATCGACGGCGCAATCCCCCGAAGTTGTACCGATCTCCCCCAACAAGGAACACGTTCGGGGCGGCTGATCGGTTCCCTTGCGGAAGGGGCGCCCCGAAGGACGAATGCTACGGGACGCCCCTTCCGCCCTCCGAGGTCACACCGTGTCAGGCGTACTGCGCCCGCAGCCTCTCGTGCACCTCGGGCGCCGCACCCGTGTGGTCCAGGCCCAGCAGCCCCGCGCCCAGCACCGGGGACTCCTCGACCACCCGGACCACCGCCTTCGGGGCCCGCACCGCGAGGCGTTCGGAGATCCGGCCGTCCAGCTGCGGATGCCGCGCCGCCAGCACGCTGCCGCCCAGCACCACCGGGGCCCGCTCGTCCAGCAGACCGAGCCGGGAGAGGGCGACCGAGGCCATCGCCACGACCTCCTCGGCCAGCCGGTCCACGAGGCCGCTCGCCACCGGGTCACCGGCCGCGCAGGTCGCGAAGAGCACCGGCGTCAGCTCGTGCCGCCGCTCGAACGCGATCCGGCCCAGATGCAGCGCCTCTATCAGCGCGTACATCGAGCCGAGCCCGAAGTGACCGGGCAGCGTACGGGCCAGCTCGGTCGGCTCACCTCGGCCGTCCTCCGCCCGCGAGGCGAACCACAACGCCTCCTCCGCCAGCCCCGAACCCCCGCCCCAGTCACCGGATATCCGGCCGATGGCGGGGAAGCGCGCGGTGCGCCCGTCCGGCACCATGCCGACGCAGTTGATCCCCGCGCCGCACACCACCGCCACGCCGCGCGGCTCGTCGACCCCGGCCCGCAGGATCGCGAAGGTGTCGTTGCGCACCTCCACCGTGCGGCCCCAGCCGCGCTCGCCCAGGGCCTCGGTCAGCTGCTCCTCCTCGACCGGCAGATCGGCGTTGGCGAGGCAGGCCGACACGTGTGCGACGCTCTCCGCCCCCACGCCGGCCGAGGCCAGCGCCCGCTCCACCGCGGAGCCGAGCGCGTCCACGGCCGTGCCGACGCCGACCACGGGCGGCTGGAAGCCGCCGCCGCGGGCCGTGGACAGCACTGTGCCGTCCGCACCGATCAGTGCCACATCGGTCTTGCTGTTCCCCGCGTCGATCGCGAGGACCGAACCGGTCACGCCCACGGGAGGTGCTCCCGGTTGTGCGCGATCAGCTTGTCCGTGAGTGCTTCCGCGTACTCGAACTGGCCGATCAGGGGGTGCGCGAGCAGGGCCTTGAACACCCGGTCGCGGCCCCCGCGCAGCGCGGCCTCCAGCGCGAGGTCCTCGTACGCCGTCACATTGCCGATCAGCCCGGCGTAGAGCGGGTCGAGCGGCGCCACGGCGAGCGGCGTCGCACCCGCCCGGCCGACCGTGGCCTGTACCTCGATCACCGCGTCGTCCGGCAGGAACGGCAGCGTCCCGTTGTTGTAGGTGTTGACCACCTGGTGCGTGGAACCGCCGCCGCCCAGCAGCGAGGCGGCCAGGTCCACGGCCGCCTCCGAGTAGAAGGCGCCGCCGCGCTTGGCGAGCAGCGCGGGCTTCTCGTCCAGCGCCGGGTCGCCGTACATGGCGAGCAGTTCCTTCTCCATCGCGGCGACCTCGACGGCCCGCGAGGGCTTGGTGCCCAGCTCCCGCACGACCTCGTCGTGTGAGTAGAAGTAGCGCAGGTAGTACGAGGGGACCACGCCGAGGCGGTCCACGATCGCCCTCGGCATGTGCAGGTCGTCCGCGATCGCGTCGCCGTGCTCCGCGATCAGCCGCGGCAGCACGTTCTCGCCCCCGGGGCCGCCGAGGCGCACCCCGGTCTCCCAGGTCAGGTGGTTCAGCCCGACGTGGTCGAGGTGCACCTCACCCGGGGTCACGTCGAGCAGCCGGGCGAACTTGCGCTGGAAGCCGATCGCCACGTTGCACAGGCCGACGGTCTTGTGACCGGCCTGGAGCAGCGCCCGGGTCACGATGCCGACGGGGTTGGTGAAGTCGATGATCCACGCGTTCGGGTTGGTGCGCCGGACGCGCTCCGCGATGTCCAGGACGACCGGGACGGTGCGCATGGCCTTGGCGAGGCCGCCGGCGCCGGTGGTCTCCTGGCCGATGCAGCCGCACTCCAGCGGCCACGCCTCGTCCTTGGCGCGGGCGGCCTGGCCGCCCACCCGGAGCTGGAGCAGCACCGCGTCCGCGTCGGCCACCCCCGCGTCGATGTCTGTGGTGGTGACGATCCGGCCGGGGTGGCCCTGCTTGGCGAAGATCCGCCGCGCGAGGCCGCCGACGAGTTCGAGCCGGTCGGCCGCCGGGTCGACGAGCACCAGCTCCTCGACCGGCAGGGTGTCCCGCAGCCGTGCGAAACCGTCGATCAGTTCAGGTGTGTAGGTGGACCCGCCACCCACTACTGCGAGCTTCATCATTCAGCCCTTTACTCCGGTCAGTGTGACGCCCTCGACAAAGGCCTTCTGTGCGAAGAAGAAGACGACGATCACAGGGGCCATGACCAGAACGGTCGCGGCCATGGTCAGGTTCCAGTCGGTGTGGTGTGCGCCCTTGAAGGACTCCAGTCCATAACTCAGGGTCCAGGCCCCGGGGTTCTCGGAGGCGTAGATCTGCGGTCCGAAGTAGTCGTTCCAGGCGTAGAAGAACTGGAAGAGGGCGACGGCCGCGATACCGGGCTTGGCCATCGGGATCACGACGCGGAGCAGGGTGCGGAACTCTCCGCAGCCGTCGACCTTCGCCGCGTCGAGGTACTCGTTCGGAATGGTCAGCAGGAACTGCCGCAGCAGGAAGATGGAGAACGCGTCGCCGAACGCCATCGGGATGATCAGCGGCCAGAGCGTGCCGGACATGTCCAGCTGCTTGGCCCAGAACAGGTACATCGGGATGACGACGACCTGCGGCGGCAGCATCATCATCGAGATGACGAGCATCAGCGACAGATGCCGGCCGCGGAAGCGGAACTTGGCGAGCGCGTACGCCACGGGCAGCGAGGACACCACCGTGAGGACGGTGCCGAGCCCCGCGTACAGCAGGGTGTTCTTCCACCAGGTCAGGAACCCCGGGGTGTTGAACACGTCCTTGTAGTTGCTCCACTCGAAGGGATGCGGCCACAGGTCACGGGTCAGTGCCTGCTGGTCGCTCATCAGCGAGGTGAGGAGGAGGAAGACGAACGGCAGCACGAAGAAGAGCGCGGCCGCGACGCCGAGCGAGTGCACACCGATCCAGTGCAGCAGCGCCCTGCGGCGCGCCACGCGCTCTGCGGGGGTGACGGGGTCACTCACGGGGCCGCCGTCGGCCTTCGGGGTGTCGAGAACCTGCGCCACGTCACTCACCTGCCTGGATCAGTCCGCTGCGGCGCCGCATCAGCAGTGCGGTGAACGCCATGGCGAGGACGAAGAGAACGAGCGCGACCACACAGGCGGAGCCGTAGTCGAAGCGCTGGAAACCGAGGTTGTAGACCAGCTGCGGAAGCGTCAGTGTCGACTTGTCGGGATAGCCCGGTTCGAACTGCTGCCCGGAGCCGCCCATCACGCCCGAGGCGACCTTCCCGGCCACGAGTGGCTGGGTGTAGTACTGCATCGTCTGAATGATGCCGGTGACCACGGCGAACATGATGATCGGTGAGATGTTCGGCAGCGTGACGAAGCGGAACCGCTGGTAGGAGGACGCCCCGTCCAGCTCCGCGGCCTCGTACTGCTCCTTCGGTACGTCCAGGAGCGCTGCCATGAAGATCACCATAAGGTCGCCCACCCCCCAGACCGCCAGCGCGGTCAGCGCGGGCTTGGACCAGGTGGCGTCGGTGAACCAGCCGGGTGTCGGCAGCCCCAGCTCGCCCAGGATCGAGTTGACCGGCCCGGTCCCCGGGTTGAGCAGGAAGACGAAGCCCAGCGTCGCGGCGACCGGAGGAGCCAGGTAAGGCAGGTAGAACAGCGTCCGGAAGACCCCGGTACCCGTCTTGATCTTGGTGATCAGCATGCCGATACCGAGGCCGAACACCACCCGGCAGGTCACCATGACCAGCACCAGCCAGAGCGTGTTGCGCAGCGCCGGCCAGAACAGCGGGTAGTCGTTGAAGACGAACGACCAGTTCTTCAGTCCGCTGAACTCCGGGGCGGAGAAACCGTCGTAGCTGGTGAAGGAGAAATAGAGCGTGGAGATCAGCGGGTAGGCGAAGAAGACGCAGAACCCGATCAGCCACGGCGACATGAAGGCCGCCGTTCGGAGCGCAGACCGGCGGCGCTTCGAACGGAGTGTGTACGTGCTCATCGCGTCGGCTCTACTTCGCCTGGTCGATCGCGGCGTCGATCTCCTTGGCGGTCTTCTCCAGGCCCGCCTCGATGTCCGTCTGCTTGCCCTTCTCGACGTCGAAGCCGAGGTTCTGCAGGGACGTCAGGAACGCGCCGCCGTTCACCGAGGGCGGGGTGGTGGTGGACTTCGGGTTGGCGGCGATGTCCAGGAAGGTCTTGAAGCGCGGGTCGTACTTCAGCTTCGGCGACTTCAGGGCGGCCAGCGTGGACGGCACGTTGTGGATGGCGTTGGCGAAGTTCACCACCGCGTCGGTGTCGGTCGTCATGAACTTCACCAGCTCCCAGGCGGCGTTCTGCTTCGTCGAGGTGGCGGCGATACCGGCGATGGTCCCGGTCAGGTAGCCCTTGCCGTACGTGTCGGCCTGGTCGTCCGCGACGGGCATCGGGGCCACACCGATCTCGAACTTCGGCTTGGTCTCCTCGGCCATGCCCAGACGCCATTCGCCGTCCAGCTGCATGGCCACCTGGCCGGTGTGGAAGGGGTGCTTGGCGCCCCACTCGTCACCGAACCCGGTGCGGAACTTCTCCAGCTTCCGGTAGCCGCCCAGCGAGTCGACCAGCTTCTTCTGGCCACTGAGCATGGCGGCGAAGGACGGGTCCTTGGCGATGCTCGACTTGCCGTCCGCGTCGAAGTACGTCGGGTCCCAGCTGCCGAGGTAGTGCTCGGTGGTCGTCTCGTAGCCGTGGTAGTTCGGCATGAAGCCGAGCTGCTCGTACGAGTCGCCCTTCGGCTTCGTCAGCTTCTTCGCGTCGGCGGCCAGCTCGGACCAGGTCTTGGGCGGGCCGGCGATCCCGGCGTCCTCGAACGCGTCCTTGTTGTAGTAGAGCCCGTACGCGTCACCGAGCAACGGCACCGTGCAGCGCACGCCGTCGTACTGGGTGTACTCGTTCATCGCCTTCGGGAAGGTCGCGGCCGCGTCGATCCCGTCCTTCTGCAGAAACGGGTTGAGGTCGACGAACGCCTTCGACTTGCAGAACTTGCCCACGTTGTTCGTGGTGAACGACGACACGACGTCCGGGGCCTTGGAACCGCCCGCGCGGAGCGCCTGGTTGATCTTGTCATCGGTCATGTTGCCGACGATCTTCACGTGGATGTTGGGGTGCGCCTTCTCGAAGGCGTCGACCGTGTCCTGAATTCCCTTGACCTCGTTCGGGGCACTCCAGCCGTGCCAGAAGTTGATGGTCGTCTCCTTGGACGCGTCATCACTGGCACCCGAGTTGCTCTGCCCGGTACAGGCGGAGGCGAAGAGGGCTATCGCGGCGGTCGCGGCGAGTGCGACGGCCGGCTTCCGGCGGTTTCCGGACATGGTGGTGTCTCCCGATGAAGGGTTGGGACAGGGAAGGGGAAGGCGGGGTACGTCAGGGGTGTGGCAAGGGGGGGTTTGAAGGGGGCGAGGGGGGTTCAGCGCGAGGTGTCGAACACTTCGTCGCGGGTGGTGGCGAGTGCGCTCTCCAGCGCGCCGCGCAGTACGGGCCGGTGCGTCACCTCGCCGGCGATCAGCCGGGGCCGGGACGCCGCGAGCTCGGCAAGTTCGGCCGCCACCCGGCCGCGCAGCGGTTCCCCGCCGCGCGAGATCAGCTCACCCGAGAGCACGACGACCTCGGGGTCGAGAACGGCGAGCATGGAGGCCAGTCCGGTCGCCAGACCGGTGGCGTACCGGTCGAGCAGCCGGACGTACGGCCCGCTCTCGCCCCGCTCCACCGCCTCGGCCGCCCGGCCCACCAGGGTGGCCGCGATCTCCTGGTGGGTGCCGGGCCCGCGCACCGCCTCGTCCTCGATGCCCAGCTCACGGGCCAGCCTGGCGAGCACCTGGGCGCCGGCCAGCTCCTGGAAGCCGCCCGAGTTGGCCTTGGTGACCTGCCGGACCAGCGGCGCGCCCGGCACCGGCAGGAACCCGACCTCACCCGCGCCGCCGGTGAAGCCCCGGTGTAGCCGGCCGTTGATGACGAGGGCGGCGCCGAGGCCCTCCTCGTTCCACAGCAGGACGAAGTCGTCGTGTCCCCGGGCCGCGCCGAGCCGTTGTTCGGCCACCGCGACGAGGTTCACGTCGTTCTCGTACTCCACGGGCATCGGCAGGAAGGCGGCCAGCTCGTCCAGCAGGCTCGTGGAGTGCCAGCCCGGCAGGTGGGAGGCGTAGCGCAGCCGGCCCGTCCCCGGGTCGAAGGCGCCCGGCGTGCCGATGACGAGCCGGTGCACGTCGGAACGGGTCAGCCCGGCGTCCTTGACCGCCCCGTCCAGCGCGTCCGCCACCTGCCGCACCACGCTGTCGGCGCGCCGCCCCGGGGTCCGCAGCTCGAACTGCCCGACCGTCTCACCCGTCACATCGGCGACGGCGGCGAGGATCCGCTGGGCGTTCACGTCGAGCCCCGCCACATGGGCGGCAGCGGCGTTGACGGTGTACAGCTGCGCGTTGGGCCCCGGCCGCCCGGCCGCGGTCCCGGTGGCGACAACCAGACCGGCCGCCTCCAGCCGGGCCAGCAGCTGGGAGGCCGTGGGCTTGGACAGGCCCGTCAGCTTCCCGATCCTGGTCCGCGAGAGGGGGCCGTGCTCCAGCAGCAGGTCAAGGGCGGCCCGGTCGTTCATGGCCCGCAGAACGCGGGGGGTACCCGGCGTGGTTCCGGCCATGATCACTGCACCTGCCCTCTGTTAGGAAAGTTTCCTATTCGGTGAGAGGACCGTAGGGCGCACGTCACCTGGGCGTCAATGGTCCGCACCGCTGTGGCAACCAAAGCGTTACCTGGGCGGCGACGGGTGGCGCTGCCGGCGGCCCGGTACCCGCCGGAGCCCTGTCGGGAGGCATTCCCGACAGGGCTCCGGTCGAACCGAGTTGGCCGGTATTCGTGCGGCCGCGCTACTTGGAGATGTTCGGGGGGTGGACTATCGGGGTCGCCGCCAGGGACTGCGGCGAGGTGGCCGAGGCGTACGCGGAGGGGGCGGCCATACCGGCAGTGGGGTCGGCGGCCGCGGCCGCGGCCGCAGCCTCGTCGGGCTGGGCCGGGATGCCGCCGATCATCCGGATGCCCGCCTCGTCGAAGGCGCGCTTGATCCGCCAGCGCAGCTCGCGCTCCACGCCCACGGCCTGGCCCGGCATCGTCTTGGCGGTCACCCGGACCGTCATCGAGTCCAGCAGCACCGTGTCCAGGCCCAGGATCTCCACCGGGCCCCACAGGCGCTCGGTCCACGGGTCGTCCTTGGCCATCAGCTGGGCCGCCTCGGTGATCACCGTACGGACCTGGTCCAGGTCCTCCGTGGGGCGCACCTGCACATCGATGCCCGCGGTGGACCAGCCCTGGCTGAGGTTGCCGATCCGCTTCACCTCGCCGTTGCGGACGTACCAGATCGCACCGTTCTCGCCACGCAGCTTGGTGACCCGCAGGCCGACCTCGATGACCTCTCCGGAGGCGACGCCCGCGTCGATGGTGTCGCCGACGCCGTACTGGTCCTCCAGGATCATGAAGACGCCGGAGAGGAAGTCGGTGACCAGGTTGCGGGCACCGAAGCCGAGCGCCACCCCGGCGACCCCGGCGGAGGCCAGCAGCGGGGCCAGATTGATCTGGAACGCGCCGAGGATCATCAGGGCGGCGGTGCCGAGGATCAGGAACGAGGCCACCGAACGGAGTACGGAGCCGATCGCCTCCGAGCGCTGGCGTCGGCGCTCCGCGTTGACCAGCAGACCGCCCAGCGCGGTGCCCTCCACCGCCTGGGCGCTGCGGTTCATGCGTTCGATGAGTTTGGTCAGGGTACGGCGGATCGCGATGCGCAACACGATCGCGATGGCGGCGATGAGCACGATCCGCAGACCGGTGTTCAGCCAGGTGGACCAGTTCTGCTCCACCCAGCCCGCGGCGTTGCCTGCCTGCTCGGCGGCTTCGTCCAGCGAGCCACCGGGCTCGGGCGGCTGGGCTGCGGCCAACAGGGCGGACAGGGACACGGCGAAACCTCCAGTTGGGCGAGCTCTGACCAACCACACTAACGGGGCATCGGGCGTGCTCCGTTGCCGTGATCCGGGGGAGAGACGCGTCTCACCCGGGGATATGGAGGAGGTGAGGGACCCGGTCGGCGGCGCTGTGTGTGGCCGATCGCACATCGGGCGCGGCAGCCGGCGGCAGGGCCCCTGAAGCGCCTGTTCCGGTGCCTTTCCGCCGCCGGGACGGCGCGGGCGGAAGAAAAATCCCTCCGGCCCGTTACCCGGACGTGGTGGCGCTTCGACCAGGCCGGAGGGGAGACTGAGATCGGATCGTCCCGGCGCGAGCCACGCGCCGCCGGCGTACAAGGAGGCATCAACCGTGCCGCATGTCCTGGTTCTCAACGCGTCGTACGAGCCGCTCGGCGTCGTACCGCTCCGCCGCGCGCTCGTCCTCGTCCTGGAGAACAAGGCCGTCTGCCTTGAGGAGTCCGGCGCCCTCATGCACAGTGCCACCCGTGCCGTTCCGGCCCCCAGCGTCGTCCGCCTGAAGCGGTTCGTGCGCGTCCCGTACCGGGGCCCCGTTCCGCTGACCCGCCGGGCGCTCTTCGCCAGGGACGGCGGGCGCTGCATGTACTGCGGCGCCGCCGCGACCAGCGTCGACCACGTCATTCCGCGCAGCCGGGGCGGGCAGCACGCCTGGGAGAACGTGGTGGCGGCCTGCCGCCGCTGCAATCACGTCAAGGCCGACCGTCACCTCCCCGAGCTCGGCTGGCGGCTCCACCAGCCGCCCGCTCCGCCGACCGGACTCGCCTGGCGGATCATCGGCACGGGCCACCGCGACCCCCGCTGGCTGCCCTATCTGCAGCCGTTCGGAGCGGACGACGCGATGGCCCGGATCGATGGAATCTCCGCCTGAGTTCCCGGCGCAGCCCTGGCGGGCCGCCTCCTGGACGGTGAACCGCGTCGCGCCGGAGTGGACGGTCCCGTCGCGCAGCCACACCTCCCGGCCCGCGCACGCGGCGATCCGCGTGGGTGATGAGCGGCACCGCGGTGCCGGACCCCCTGTCCGGCACGCGGCAGAGCGGTCATCACCTGTTCGGGGGTGCCGCTACTTCGCCACGGCGTACGCCTGGACCGACCAGAGCGAGTAGCCGTACTCGGTGGCCCGCCCGTCGCCCTGGACCCTGATGAACCGGGTGTCCTTCGCGTCCATCCGGACCGACTCGTGCCCGCCCCTGCCCTCCCGGACGGTGGCCGCGGTGCGCCAGGTGCGGCCGTCCGCGGAGACCTGTACGCGGTAGCGGGAGGCGTACGCGTCCTGCCAGTCCAGCACCACCTGTCCGAGCCGGACCGGGGCGGGCAGTTCGGCCTGCCACCAGGCGCCGTCCTCGGCCGGGGAGGACCAGCGGGTCTCCGGGTCGCCGTCCGACGCGGCGGACGCGGGGAAGTCCGCCGTCTCGTCGCCGGAGGAGGAGGCGGTGGCCGAGCGCAGCAGATCGGGGCCCGCGGTGCGCGGGAAGGCCCGGACGGTCAGGGTGGTCTCCTCCGCGCCGAAGGAGAACGGCACCTCGTACTCGCCCGCCGGGGTGTCCGCGGGCACGGAGATCTCCACGGGCACGTCCGTACGGGAACCGCGCTGGACGGTCGTCTGCTTGGGCAGCCGCACCTTGATGCCCTTGGGGGCCTTCGCGGTGAGCGCGCCCTTCACCTCGGCCGGGCGGCCGGGCGAGAGCCGCGCCTCGACCCGTTGCGGCTTGCCGCCGATCTCGGCGTCCGTCGCGCCGTGCGCGAGGTCGAGCCGGGCCGCGGGCTCGTCGCCGAACCACGGCACCAGCGAGCGCACCCGGGGCGCCGTTCCGGCGGACGGGGCCGCGCCCGCGAGCGGCGGGATGATCAGGGGCGGTGCGCCGGTGACCGACGGGGTGGCGGTCGGCCAGCTGATCCGGACCGCGTCGGCCCGCAGGCCCTGGCCTCCGGTCTGGGTCCAGCCGCTCGACGAGAGCGCGCCGAGGCTGTGCCAGCCCTCGCCGGGCACATGGGCCTGGACCGTGGCGTCCGCCGGGGTGGCGCCGCCGCCCGGCAGGGTCGTCGCGGTGACGGCCTCCAGCGGACGGGCCCGGCTCAGGCGCACCGTGTAGCTGCCCTGCGCCTCGGTCACCGTGCCGTTGTCGCGGTCCGCCCCGGTCCAGGCGTCGGCCTCCTTGCGCGCCCGGTCCAGGAAGGGGCCGAGCACGCCCTTGCCGACCGTCGCGCCGCTCCCCTTCACGGACCTGCTCACCGGCTCCAGGGCCAGCGACGCCTGCCAGGCGGCCGCCCCGTCGCCGCGTGCCTGCGCCTGGAGCAGATCGACGGCCAGCTCACCCGCCCTGCCGTACCGGGACAACTGTTCTGTCCACGGGCGCACTTCGTCGTCGAGCCGCCCATCGGCCGGCCCCGCCAGCCGTTGCGGGGTCTCGCGCATCACCGTGAACGCGGAACGCAGCCGGGCCGCCGCCTTGTCGCGCGCCGCGGCGTCCGCCCCGCCATGGGTCTTCCAGAACGCGGCGAGCAGCGGCTTCAGGTACGCCGATTCATCGCCGCCCAGCACGGAGGCCGCGCTGTTCCCGGCCAGGGCGCGCAGCGCGTCCCGGCTGCCGGCGTCCGCGCCCGCGAGGTCGTCGATGGCCGCGCGCCAGGACTCCTGCGGCTGGTACCCCTTCGGGTTCCAGGCGAAGTCGGCGGCGGTGAACAGCGGGATCCGGGACGCGGACGGCTGCTCCATCGCATTGGCCAGCAGCGCCGCGGAGCCGATGGCGACCGCCGGGTCGCGGCCGGTGTACGGGCCGAGGAAGATCCGGTCCTGCGCGTAGTCGTTGACCGGGTAGTTGTCCATCGTGACCAGCGGATGACGGAACGTGGCGCGGGCACCGGCCAGTTCGCCGCCGGTGATGGTCCTCGGCACCACCCCGACGCCGGTCCAGGCGACCTGCACCCGGTCGTCGAGCTCCTTGGCGAGTTCGGTGCGGTAGTCGGTCGCCCCGTCCTGGTAGAACTCCGTCGGCATCATCGACAGCGGCTGCGAGTCCGGATGGCGGTCCGCGAGGTGCTGGGCCACCGCGCTCACGACGCGGGCCTGCGCCCTGGCCGCCGCCTCCGGTCCGTCACCGAAGGCGTCGGCGTCGGCCGAGCAGTGCCATTCGCTGTAGCTGACGTCCTGGAACTGCACCTGGAAGGCCCGCACCCCCAGGGCCCACATCGCGTCGATCTTCTTCGTCAGCGCCTTCACGTCGCGCTCCGAGGACAGGCACATCGACTGGCCGGGTGCCACGGCCCAGCCGAGCGTCACGTGTTCGGCGGCGGCCCGCTCGGCGAGCGCGCGGAAGTCGGCGCGCCGGTCCGCCGGGTACGGGTCGCGCCAACGGGCCTGCCGGTAGGGGTCGTCGCCCGCCGCGTAGAGGTACCGGTTCTGCTTCGTGCGCCCCATGAAGCCGAGTTGGGAGAGGCGTTCCGTCTGGGTCCAGGGCTGCCCGTAGAAACCCTCGGTCATCCCGCGCACGGCACTGGAGGGCCAGTCCCGGACGGTGGCCCCGGCGACGCTGCCGCCCCGGATCAGCTGACGCAGGGTCTGCACCGCGTGGAACAGCCCGTCCTCGCCCAGGCCGTCCACGGCGACGGTGTCCCGGCCCGCGACCTGGCCGGCCGCGATCCGGTAGCCGCCGACGGGCAGATCGCCGCGCTCCGGGGTACGCAGCGTGCGCAGCGCGTCCAGGGCGCCGTCGCCGCCGAACCGGACGACGGGGCCGCGCCCCGGCAGGGTTTCGTGGACGGTCCGTACGCCCGCGTCGCGCAGCACCTCGCGGAGCGCGGCGACGGCGTACGGGTCGGCCTGCGCGTCGGCCACCAGCGTGACCTCGCCGGACAGCGGGACGGCGGAGCCGGACGCCTTGATGCTCTGCGGCCGGGGCCACACGGTGGGCAGTGTGCCGTCGTCCGTGCGGTCGGGGGTGCTGGCGGCGGGCTTTCCGGGCGGTGCGGGGGCGGCGAAGGCGGCCGGGGCTCCGGTGGAGAGGAGCCCGCCGAGCACGGCCACGGCGACCGCCGCCGCCTGCTTCCTGCGCCTGAGCCCCATGCCCGTTCTCCCCTCGCTCCCACTGGTGGGCTCCGAGCCCACCACCCGCGCGCGAGAGTGTCAATGTGCGTGGTCGTTGTGGTGTAAATGCCCGATGTGGTGGATGGGGCGGTAAGGGTGCGGCTGACGCCGCGTCACGCGAAAGATGGCGCCGAATGGCCGAAAACGGCGGACGTTTTACGGAGAATCCGCCTCCGGGGAACGGATTGTGACCCAGAGCACGTTGAACTCGTTGTCGTAACGCCTACGTCTGCGGACGCGTCCGCTGGGTAGGTCTGCTGTGTCCAGCTCTCCACGGCCAGGAGGCCACCATGCCCGCTGCCGCGCAGCTCCTGCTCTCCGCCCTGACCAAACAGGTGCCGGGACCCGCCCCGCTGATCAGTGCGTGCCCCGCCACCGCCCCCGGCCCCGGACCGCTCACCAGCGAGGCACCGCTGGCCGACGCCATACCTCTCACCAGCGAGCCCCCGCTCGCTGACGCCACGCCCCTGACCAGCGAGCCCCCGCTCGCCGTCCTCGCCCCGCTGACCAGCGAGCCGGCTTCCTCCGGCAGCGCTTGGGGCATGGAGTCCCCAGGAGTCTGAATGGGCCTGTCCCGGCTCGCCGCACTGCACGGCGTCGCCACCTCGTCCTCTCCGTCCGCCGATGTCACGGTGTCCGTCCCCGACGGCACGGTCGTCGCGGTGCTCGCCGCGCTCGGTGTCGACGCCGCCACGCCGAAGGCGGTTCGGGAGGCGCTCGCCGCCGCCGAGTCCGCGGCCGGCTCTCGGCTGCTCCCGCCCACGCTCGTGGTGTGGACCGGGGAGCCGCTGCCCCCGGCGCTGACCGCGTTGCCCCCCGGCACGGAGCTGACCGTCCGCCCGGAGGAACCCGGCCCCGGTCGGCCTGCCCGGATGCGGACCCCCGCCAGGGATACGGTTCCGGCCGTGTCCGGCCAAGCGCCCGGCGTGGTGACCGTGTCCGGCCAAGCGCCCGGCGTGGTGAGCGGTGCGCCCGCGCCCGGCTGGTGGGCCGAACCCCCGCTCGGCGTGCACCGGCTGACCGCCCGTGCGCCAGAGCGGCCCGCCGAGTCCTGCACGCTGATCGTCGCCCCGGTCCGCGTCCCGCAGCCGCCGTCCCGCAGCCACGGCTTCCTCGTACAGCTCTACTCCCTGCTCTCCGCCCGTTCCTGGGGCATGGGCGACCTCGGTGACCTCGCAGACCTCGCGGCCTGGTCCGGGCGGTGCCTCGGGGCCGCCTTCGTCCAGGTGAACCCGCTGCACGCGGCGGTCCTGGGCAGCCCCACCGACCCGTCCCCCTACCGCCCGTCCTCGCGGCGCTTCCCCGACCCCGTGCACCTGCGCGTCGAGTCCGTCCCGGAGTACGGGCACGCGTCCGACCGGGCCGCGCTCGACGATCTGCGCCGCCGGGCCGCGGAGCTCAGCGACGGCGTCCTGAACAAGGGCGCCCTGATCGACCGCGACGCCGTCTGGGAGCTCAAGCGGCAGGCCCTCGCCATCCTCGCCGACGTCCCCCTCACGCCCGGCCGCCGCGCCGAGTACTGCGACTTCCTCGCCGGACAGGGACCGGCCCTGGAGGACCACGCCCTGTGGTGCGCCCTGGCCGAGGTACACGGCTCCGACTGGCACAGCTGGCCGGCCGGGCTGCGCGACCCCCGCTCCCGGGAGACCGCCCGCGCCCGGGACGAACTGCTCGACCGGGTCGACTTCCACTGCCGGCTCGCCTGGCTGACCGACACTCAGCTGGCCGACGCCCAGCGCGCCGCCCGGGACGCCGGGATGGCCGTCGGGATCGTCCACGACCTCGCGGTCGGCGTGCACCCCGGCGGCGCCGACACCTGGGCCCAGCAGGACGCCTTCGCGCACGGCATGTCCGTCGGCGCACCCCCGGACGCCTTCAACGCACGCGGCCAGGACTGGGGGCTGCCGCCCTGGCGCCCCGACGCGCTGGCCGCCTCCGGCTACGCCCCGTTCCGGGGTCTGCTGCGCGGGATCCTCGGCCGGGCCGGCGCCCTGCGCATCGACCACGTGATGGGCCTGTTCCGGCTCTGGTGGGTGCCCGAGGGGCGTCCGCCGACCGAGGGCACCTATGTCAGCCAGGACGCGGAGGCGATGCTCGCCGTCCTCGTCCTGGAGGCCCACCGGGCGGGCGCCGTCGTCGTGGGGGAGGACCTCGGCACCGTCGAGCCCGGCGTCCGCGAGGCGCTCGCCCGCCGTGGCGTCCTCGGCACCTCCGTCCTCTGGTTCGAGCGGGACTGGGCGGGCACCGGCCGCCCACTGGCCCCCGAGGAGTGGCGCGAGGACTGCGTGGCCACCGCCACCACCCACGATCTGCCCTCCACCGCCGCCCGGCTGACCGGCGACCACGTGACGCTGCGCCACCGCCTCGGCCTGCTCGCCCGCCCGCTGGACCAGGAGCGGACCGAGGACGGCGCCGACACCGCGGAGTGGCTCGGCCTGCTCTCCCGGCTCGGCCTGCTCCCCGAGGGCGGTGGTGACGAGGAGGCGGCCGTCCGCGCCGTCCACCGCTTCCTGCTGCGCACCCCGGCCCGGATGACCGGGGTCTGGCTGCCCGACACGATCGGCGACCGCCGCCCGCAGAACCTGCCGGGCACCTGGGACGAGTACCCCAACTGGCGGCTGCCCATCGCTGACAGCGAGGGCCGGCCGGTCACGCTGGAGGAGCTGGCCGCCTCGCCCCGGCTGCACAGACTGATGGAGGTCCTCAACCCCCGCCAGGAGCCGAGGAGGACCCGTACGGCACCCCCGGGCGCGCGGCCCTCCTAGCCGTTCGCTACGTTTGCACCGTGGACAAGAAGAACGCTATGCGCGCCGGCGCCGTCGCCGCCGGAACGACGCTGATGATGCTGCTCATGACGTCCCCCGCGCTCGCGCTCACCCGCGACGACGGCGACGACCCGGGTCCCGGCCTGAGCGTGATCGACACGATCGGCCTGTTCGTGCTGGCCCCCCTGGTGCTGTTCGGGGTCATCGCCGGCCTGGTCATGGTCCTCGACAAGTCCAAGAAGCAGGCCTGACTCCCGGCCGCGCGGCACACAGGGCCCGCGGCAGACACAACGCCCCAGGGCGTCCCGACGTACGCGAGCGCGCCGGGACGCCCTGTTGTGCGTCGGTAAGCCGTTCGCTTCTCTCATCGTTAAGTTCTCCTTCAGGAACTTGTCGAAAGTATTCGATAGACCTGAAAGCTCTGCCGGTGTGACGGTGGTCCCGTGACCGACGTCGAAGAGGTTCTCCCGAAAGCGGTACGGCCGGCAGCAGCCCGGCGGGCCTCGGGGACGGGCCTCCTGCTCGCCCTCGTCGCGACGGTCGTCTGGTCCGGCAGCTTCGTCGCCGCACGCGCCCTGCACGACACCGTCCCGCCCGTCCAGGCCGCCTTCTGGCGCTGGACCGTCGCCGTCGCGGCGGTCGCACCCCTCGCGGCGCGGGAGACCTGGCGGCAACGCGCGCTGATCCGTCGCCACCTGGGCTTCGTCACCCTCGCCGCACTGCTAGGGATCACCGTCTACAACACCCTGGTCAACCAGGCGGGTCTGTCCACATCGGCCGGCCAGATGGGCATGATCATGGCCGCCTCACCGGTGGTGATGGCGGTGTACGAACGCCTCGGCGGCCGGCGGCTCGGCCGGCGCCGGAGCGCCGGAATGGGCATCGCCTGCACCGGAGTTCTGCTGCTGGTCGGCAACGGCTCCCCGGTACCGCACTTCGCCCCCGGTGACCTGTGGATGTTCGCCGCGATGCTCAGCTTCGCCTCCTACAGCGCGCTGCTGCGCCGCCGCCCCCCGGCGATCGGTCAACCGGCCTTCCTGCTCGCCACCTTCGTGCTCGGCGCGCTGATGCTGGTGCCCGCCTTCGCGGTCAGTGTCGCCGTCCAGGGCGGGTTCGAGCCGACAGTCGGCACCGTCGGACCGCTGCTGTACGTCGGCGTCCTCTCCTCGGCCCTCGCGTTCTTCGCGTGGAACCGGGCCGTCGCGCTGATCGGCGCGGCCCGGACCGGGATCGTCTACTACCTCCAGCCCGTCTGTGTGGCCGGGCTCTCCTTCGTCCTGCTGGGCGAGCCGACCGGGCCGGCCCAGATCCTCTGCCTGGTCCTGATCCTCGGCGGAGTGGCGCTGGGGGCGGGCCGGGTCCGGGACCGGCCGGCGGCTAATGTGCGGACATGACCGAGTGGGACATCAAGAAGCTCCGGATCCTTCGGGTGCTGAGCGAGCGCGGGACCGTCACGGCGACGGCGGAGGCGCTCATGATGACCCCCTCCGCGGTGTCCCAGCAGCTGTCGAACCTCGGCAAGCAGCTCGGCGTGCCGCTGCTGGAGGCGCAGGGCAGGCGGGTCCGGCTCACCGACGCCGCCCACCTCGTACTCCGCCACGCCGAAGTGGTGTTCGCCCAGCTGGAGCGCGCAGAGGCCGAGCTGACCGGATACCTGCGGGGAGAGGCGGGGGAGGTGCGGGTCGGCGCGTTCTCGACCGCGGTGCCCGCCCTCGTCGTACCGGCGGTCCAGCTGCTGCGCGCCGACGGCCGGCCGGGACCCGGGGTGCGGGTGCGGGAGGCGGAGGCCGCGGAGGCGTACGAGCTCCTCGCGGCCGGTGACGTCGACCTCGCGCTCTCGCTCGCCGCGCACGCCCCGACGGCGCGCGACACCCGGTTCGCCCTGCTGCCGCTGCTCGCGGACCCGCTCGACGTCGCCCTGCCCATCGGGCACCGGCTC
>CBRG010000215.1 GCA_000470535.1 Streptomyces sp. AW19M42 | reverse complement strand
GGGCCTCCGGTCGGCGGCCGGGCGGACGGGTTTGACGTGGCTGGGCCTGATGTGGCTGACGGCCCCGGAGGGGGCTGGGAAGTGATTTGCGCTGGTCCGGAGGGGTGACGTAGTGTGGGGATCACAACGGCGCGGGGTGGAGCAGCTCGGTAGCTCGCTGGGCTCATAACCCAGAGGTCGCAGGTTCAAATCCTGTCCCCGCTACTAAGACAGAGGGCCGGATCCTTTCGAGGGTCCGGCCCTCTGCGCATGTCCCCACGAGGCGGCCCGGCTCAGGGCTTGTGGCCCACGGCCTCGCTGTACATCGCACGGTCCACGGCCTTCTCCTCCGGTACCGGTGTGCCCGTCTCGACGCCCGAGTCGGCGTACGCCTTCTGCACCCGGTCCGTGGTGCCCTTGCGGATCTCCCAGTCCATCCGCATCGACGGCGTCGAGCGCAGGGTGGCCTCGTCGGTCTTCATGAGCTCGGCCAGCTCGCTGACGAAGGCGGGGTCGGACTTGTAGTCGCCGGTGAAGTAGGTGTTCACCGTACGGATGTAGGCCCGGAGGAAGGCGACGCCCGCGTCCGGGTCCTTGTCCAGCAGCGCCGGGCCGAACAGGAGGCCGCCGAGCGGTTCGCCGGCGGGCTGGCCGCCGAGGAACGCGTACTTCTTGTCGCCGTCCACCTTGCGCCAGATCGGGTCGAGCAGCCAGGCGGAGTCCACGCCCCCGTTCTGCAGGGCGGTCAGTACGTCCGCGGAGCCGAGTTGCTGGAAGCTGATCCTGTCTAGGTCGCCGCCGTGCTTCTTCAGCGAGGTGTCCATCGGGTAGGCGATCACCGAGCCCTTGCCGATCATCGTGCCGAGCCTCCGGCCGGCCATATCGACGTGATCGGCGCTCTCGCCGTCCTTGAGGCGTACCCACAGGCCGCTCTTGGAGGCCGGGTCGGGTGAGAAGTTGCCCGCGACCCACTTGATGTCGAAGCCGCCGTTGATGCCGTTCATCACCGCGACCTCCGGCGCCGCCCACTGGGCGTCGACGTCCCCCTTGGCGAGCAGGGGCAGGGCGTCCGGGGTGGGGAGCACCTTCAGCTGCACGTCCAGGCCCTCCTTCACGAACTCGCCCTTGGCCACTGCGACCTGGAGCGGTGCGACGTACTCCGCGCTCAGGGTGCCGGTGGCCAGGACGATCTTCCGCTTCCTCGCCAGCGGCCGGGGTGCGGGTGCCCCCTTCTCGCAGCGGGCGGGCTTGCGGTCGGGCGCCAGGTCGGAGGGGTCGGTCCAGCTCCCGGCGCCGCAGCCCGCGACGGGCTTGACGGTGCGGGGCGCGGCGTCGGCGGAGTCGTCGCCGGAGGAGTCGTTCCCGGCGCAGCCCGCCGCGCCGAGCAGGGATGCCGCCACGAGCACGGCGGTGCGGGTGAAGGGGGTACGTGTGCGCACAGTGCCTCCGTACGAGGAACGAGGTTTGCGGTTCACGACTGGCTGCGGCCCCGGTCGCGCGGGGCCCAGGGAGTGAGCAGCCGGCCGGCGATCCGGACCACTTCGGAGAAGAGGACGCCGAGCACCGCCACACAGACGATGCCGACGAACATCACGTCGTTCTGGAACAGCGCCCGGGAGTCGAAGATGAGGTGGCCCAGTCCGTCGGCCGCCGCGATCTGTTCCGACGCGACGATGACCAGTACCGCCACCCCGGCCGCGATCCGCGCGCCGACCAGCACCGCGGGCAGCGACGCCGGCAGGAGCACATGCCGGAACATCTGCCAGGGCGAGGCGCCGAAGACCTGCCCTGCGTCCCGGTGGCCGACCGGGACGGCGAGCACGGCCGCCATGGTCGAGATCCAGACGAAGAAGAAGACGGTGGCGGCGACCAGGGCGATCTGCGGCCCTTCGCCGAGGCCGAACATGTTGAGGAAGACCGGCAGCAGGGCCAGCTTCGGTACGACGTACAGGGCGTCGAGCAACGGCTCCAGCGCCGCCCGCACCAGGGCGAGCGAACCCATCAGCAGGCCGAGCACATAGCCCGCGACGGTGCCGATCACATAGCCGCCGAGCACCCGTTTGAGCGTTGCCCACACGTCCGGCCACAGATCGCCGTCGGCGGCCCGGTCCCAGCCGTCAGCGAAGATCGTGGAGGGCGCGGGATATACCCGGGCATCGATCCAGGACCTGGCCGCGGCCAGCTGCCAGAGCAGCACCAGGAGCAGCGGTACGGCGACGGCGAGCGCGATTTCGAGGGTGCGGCGCCTGCGGTGGGTGCGTACGGGATGCAGTTCCTGCGGCCCCGGCCTGCGGACCAGTACCCGCTCCTCGTCCTGCGCGGGCTTCAGGGCGGTGCTCATACCAGGGCCGCCTCTCCGCGGACCTCGCCGCGCAGCAGATCCCACAACTCGCGCTTCATGGCGGTGAACTCCGGCGTCGAGCGGATGTCGCCGGTGCGCGGCCGCTCGAACGGCGGGCGGTGCTCCGCGATGATCCGGCCGGGGCGGGCGGACATCACGAGCACCCGGTCCCCGAGCACGATCGCCTCCTCCAGGCTGTGGGTGATGAAGAGGGTGGTGGTGCGGGTGGTCTGGGTGAGCTCCAGCAGTTCGTCCTGGAGGATCGTGCGCAGCTGGGCGTCGAGCGCGGCGAAGGGCTCGTCCATCAGCAGGATCTCGGGTTCGACGGCGAGTGCGCGGGCGATCGCCACCCGCTGGCGCATCCCGCCCGAGAGCGCGGCCGGGTAGGCGCCGGCGAATTCGGCGAGCCCGATCCGGGACAGCCAGTCGTGCGCCCTGGCATCGGCCTCCTTACGGGGGACGTGCTGGATGTCGAGGCCGAAGCGGACGTTGGCCAGGACGGTCTTCCAGTCGTAGATTCCGTAGTCCTGAAAGATCATCGCGGCGGGCCGGGCCGCTGTCGTGCGGATGGACAGCTCGCCGGCGCTGGGGCGCAGCAGCCCGGCCGCGATCCTGAGCAGAGTGGACTTGCCGCAGCCGGACGGGCCGACGACGCAGGCGAACTCGCCCGGCGCGATGTCGAGATCGACCGGTCCGAGTGCGGCCAGGGCCTTGGCTCCCCGTCCGAAGGAGCGGGCCAGGGAGCGGGCGCGGAGTTTGGGGGCGTCGGTGGAGGGCTGTGGTGGTGACGCGGGGGGTGGGTTCGGGTGCGGGTCTCCCACGGGTCTCTCCTCGTACGTTTTCGAGGTGCGGAGCCGCCGCGGGGCGGCGGTGATCGTCGATGACGATATGACGACCCGTCAGATTCGGGAAGGGGGTGTGCGGGGGGCAGTGCCGCGGGTGCACGCGAAGAAACCCCGCGCCGGGGTCTCCGGTGCGGGGCCGAGGGGAGGGGCGGACGGCGTCAGGCGGCCGCGGCGCAGTTCGGGCAGGTGCCCCGGTACGTCATCTCGACTGCGGAGATCGTGAAACCGAAGCGCTCGCCGGCCGGCAGGTCCGCCAGCGGGTCGCCCGCCGGGTGTACGTCGCGGATGGCGCCGCAGGTGGCGCAGACCAGGTGGTGGTGGGGGCGGTGCGCGTTCGGGTCGTACCGCTTGGCGCGGCGGTCGGTGGAGACCTCGATGACCTCACCGAGCGTCACCATCTCGCCCAGCGTGTTGTAGACGGTGGCCCTGGAGATCTCGGGCAGCTTGGCGACGGCGCGGGCGTGCACCTCGTCGGCCGTCAGGTGTACATGCTCCCCGTCGAGCACCTCGGCCACGACGCGCCGCTGTGCGGTCATGCGCCAGCCGCGTCCACGAAGTCGTTCCAGCAGGTCACTCATGGGGGCAAGCCTAGCAGTGGAGGGGCCCTGTTCCGAACTGGTGTGACTCTGGACGCCTGCTTGACTTGGATTAAGTCCAATGTAGGATCATGTTCGAAGCAGGCCGAGGGACAGGTTGTGCACGGACATGACGACATGACGAATGTGCAGGAATGACGCAGGAGGCGCACGTGACACAGGGACCGCTCACCACAGAGACCGGAGCGCCGGTCGCCGACAACCAGAACAGCCAGACCGCCGGAATCGGCGGCCCGGTGCTGGTGCAGGACCAGTCGCTGATGGAGAAGCTCGCGCGCTTCAACCGCGAGCGCATCCCGGAGCGCATCGTGCACGCCCGGGGCGCCGGTGCGTACGGCACGTTCACGCTGACGCGGGACGTATCGCAGTGGACGCGAGCGAAGTTCCTCTCCGAGGTCGGCAAGCAGACCGAGACCTTCCTGCGCTTCTCCACCGTCGCCGGCAACCTCGGCTCCGCCGACGCGGTGCGTGACCCCCGCGGCTTCGCGCTGAAGTTCTACACCGAGGACGGCAACTACGACCTCGTCGGCAACAACACCCCGGTGTTCTTCATCAAGGACGCCATCAAGTTCCCCGACTTCATCCACACCCAGAAGCGCGACCCGTACACCGGCTCGCAGGAGGCGGACAACGTCTGGGACTTCTGGGGTCTGTCACCCGAGTCCACCCACCAGGTGACCTGGCTCTTCGGTGACCGCGGCATTCCGGCCACGCTGCGCCACATGAACGGGTACGGCTCGCACACCTACCAGTGGAACAACGAGGCCGGCGAGGTCTTCTGGGTCAAGTACCACTTCAAGACCGACCAGGGCATCAAGAACCTCACCACCGACGACGCGAACCGCCTCTCCGGTGTGGACCCGGACAGCCACCAGCGAGATCTGCGCGAGGCCATCGAGCGAGGCGAGTTCCCGTCCTGGACCGTGCAGGTCCAGATCATGCCGGCGGCCGAGGCTGCCACGTACCGCTTCAACCCGTTCGACCTCACCAAGGTGTGGCCGCACGAGGACTACCCGCCGGTCGAGATCGGCAGGCTGGAGCTGAACCGGAACCCGGAGAACATCTTCGCGGAGACCGAGCAGTCGATCTTCAGTCCGGCGCACTTCGTGCCCGGCATCGGCCCGTCCCCGGACAAGATGCTCCAGGGCCGTCTCTTCGCGTACGGCGACGCGCACCGCTACCGGGTCGGCATCAACGCCGACCACCTGCCGGTGAACCGCCCGCACGCCGCCGAGGCGCGGACGTACGGACGGGACGGCTACCTGTACGACGGCCGGCACAAGGGCGCCAAGAACTACGAGCCGAACAGCTTCGGCGGTCCGGTCGAGACCGGCCGCCCGCTGTGGGAGCCCACCCAGGTCACCGGCGCCACCGGCACCCACGAGGCCGTCGTGCACGCAGAGGACGACGACTTCGTCCAGGCCGGCAACCTCTACCGGCTCTTCTCGGAGGACGAGAAGGCCCGGCTGGTCGACAACCTGGCGCAGTTCATCGCGAAGGTCTCGCGCGACGGCATCGCCGAGCGCGCGGTCGACAACTTCCGCCGCGCCGACGCCGACTTCGGCAAGCGGCTGGACGAGGCGGTCCGGGCCCGTCGCTGCTGAGGACGACGACGAGGACGGCCGCCACGCGGACCCGTGCGGGGGCCGGCCGCTCGTGCCGGCCCGCTCAGCCCACCAGTTCCGCCGGACGACGGCCGGTCGGCGCCCAGCACCGGATGATGTCGCGCACCGACACGACGCCGACCGGGCCGTTGTCGTCCAGCACGATCAGATGCCGGAAGCCGCCGTGCGTCATGGCCTCGGCCGCCTCCTCCAGCGTCCAGGCCGGTGCGGCGAAGACCACGTCGGTGGTGGTGTGGGTGGCGGCGGTCTCGACGTCGGGGTCCTGGCCCGATCCGACCGCGTTGAGGATGTCGCGCTCGGTGATGATGCCGAGGCCGCAGGTGTCCGGGTCGTGGACGACCGCTGCTCCGATCCGGCGCGCCGACATCAGCCGGGCTGCCTGGCGGAGGGTGTGGGTGGGGCCGATGGTGAGGACCACCGTACTCATGGCGTCACGGACGAGCATGAAGGGAGCCACCTCCTTCGTGAACGACTCTGTGAGTCGGTTCACAAGTTCACAAGCGGGGGGACTCTCAGAGTCGCACTGTTCGGAGAAGGCAACAAGGGGTGGTGAAGATCGCACGAGGGGCGTGCGGTGGTGCGGCACGCCCCTCGTGTGACCGGTACGCCTGCTCGGCGCCGTACGGGCCGGTCAGGCACGCTCAGTAGCGTTGGTTGAGATAGCCCAGCAGTTCGTGGTGGAGCGTTCCGTTCGAGGCCGCCGCGTTGCCGCCGCCCGGTCCGGAGACCCCGTCCAGGCTGGTGAACCGGCCGCCCGCCTCGTCCACGATGATCGCGTTCGCGGCCATGTCCCAGAGCGAGAGCTCCGGCTCGGCGCAGATGTCGACCGATCCCTCGGCGACCATCATGTACGGCCAGAAGTCCCCGTACCCGCGGGTGCGCCAGCAGGCCCTGGTCAGATCCATGAAGCCGTCGAGCCGGCCCTGCTCCTCCCAGCCGGTCAGGGAGGAGTACGCGAACGACGCGTCCGCGATCCGCTCCACGTTCGACACCCGCAGCCGGGACGCCGAGGTCAGGCTGCGGCCGGTGAACGCCCCCGCGCCCTTCGCCGCCCACCAGCGCCGGTTCAGCGCGGGCGCGGACACCAGGCCGACGACCGGCTGGAATCCGTCCTCGCCGGCCTCCATCAGTGAGATCAGCGTCGCCCAGACCGGCACACCGCGTACGTAGTTCTTGGTCCCGTCGATCGGGTCGATCACCCAGCGCCGGGGGCCGGTCCCCTCGATTCCGAACTCCTCGCCCAGGATCGCGTCGCGCGGGCGGGCCCGATGGAGGTGGCCGCGGATCAGCTCCTCCGTGGACTTGTCGGCCTCGGTCACCGGCGTCATGTCCGGCTTGGTCTCGACCTTGAGGTCCAGGGCCTTGAACCGGTCCATCGTCGTCGCGTCGGCGGCGTCGGCCAGCACGTGGGCGAGGCGCAGATCATCGTGGTAGTCGGGCATGACCGTCACAGTATCGACCGCGGGTGAACGGAGCCAAAGGGCCCCGGGACGCTGCTTGAACTCTTGACAGTCCGGGGGAGCGCGTCAACTCTGAAACGCAGGCCCCGGCGTGGGAGGCAACGATGCCGACAGCGCGAGAAGCACTGCTGGACGCCGCCCGTGCGGCGCTGACCACCCGGCCCTGGCCGGCCGTGCGGATGGTCGATGTGGCAGCCGCCGCCGGAGTCTCCCGGCAGACCCTTCACAATGAGTTCGGCGGCAAGGACGGGCTGGCCCGCGCCCTGGTCCGGCGGGCCGCCGACGCCTACCTGGCCGGGGTCGAACGGGCGCTGGGGACAGCGGGCGGTACCGGCGACAAACTGGCCGCCACCGCCGCCTGGACGGTCCGGGCCACCCGGACGGACGACCTGGTCCGGGGGCTGCTCACCGGCTGTTGGGAGGACCGGTTACCGGCGGGGCGGCCTGCCGACGCCGGACCCCCGACCCCCGCCGAACTGCTCGGCCAGGTCAGGGACCGCGCGGTGGCCGTCCTGGACGGTGGATGCCCGCCGCACGACCCGGCGGCCCTGGCTGTGACCTGCGAACTCGCGCTGCGGCTCGCGCTCTCCTACGCACTGGTGCCCCAGCAGCCCGGGGCCGCGGGGGACGGGGTTCCTCTGGTGCACGACGTGGTCGAGCGGGCTGGGGATTTTGCGGGCTGAGGTTCAGTGCTCAGTGCGAGGACCCCGAGAGCTGGAGACCGATCACGCCGAGGATCACCAGCGAGATCGAGATCAGCTTCAGCGTGGAGACCACGTCATCGAGGAAGATCATGCCGTAGATGGCGGTGCCCGCCGCGCCGATGCCGGTCCACACCGCGTAGGCGGGCCCGACGTCGAGCTTCTTCAGCGACATGGTCAGCAGACCGAAGCTGCCGAGCGCGAAGACGCAGAACGCGATGGTCGGCCAGAGCCGGGTGAAGCCGTGCGAGAGCTTCAGACAGACGGCGAAGCCCGTCTCCAGAAGTCCAGCGACCACGACCAGCAGCCACGCCATCGTCAGTGCCCCTCCCGCATCGGTGACCGCCTCTTACCGCTGGGCGTGATTCGTGATTATGCACTTACCGGTGGCGAGTGATCGCAAACGTGAGCGGATCAGTCGCCTTCGCGTCGCTCCCGGGTGGACAGCAGCCGACGCAGCGAGTCCAGCCGGGCCGGGTCGGCGTGCCCCCCCGCCACCCAGGCGTCCAGCGCACATTCCGGTTGCTGGCTGTCGTGGGTGCAGCCGCGCGGGCACTCCGCGGTGCCGGGCTGGAGGTCGGGGAAGGCGTTGATGACCCGGGACGGGTCGATGTGGTGCAGGCCGAAGGAGCGGACGCCGGGGGTGTCGACGACCCAGCCACGGTAGTCCGGCAGCGGGAGCGCCAGGGCGGAGGTGGTGGTGTGGCGGCCGCGCCCGGTGACCGCGTTGACGACTCCGGTGGTGCGGCGTCTGTCCTTCGGTACCAGGGCGTTGACCAGCGTCGTCTTTCCGACACCGGAGTGCCCGACGAAGGCCGTCACCCGGTCGTTCAGTTGCTCGCGGACCCGCTCCGCCGCGTCGCCGTTCTCCAGCTCCTCGCGGTTGGTGACGATGAACGGCACACCCAGCGGGGTGTACGCCTCCAGCAGCTTGTCCGGGGAGGCCAGATCGGACTTGGTCAGCACCAGGAGGGGCGAGAGCCCGCCGTCGTACGCGGCGACCAGACAGCGGTCGATCATGCGCGGACGGGGTTCCGGATCGGCCAGCGCGGTGACGATCGCGAGCTGGTCGGCGTTGGCGACCACCACCCGTTCGAACGGATCGTCGTCGTCAGCCGTCCGGCGCAGCACCGAGCGGCGTTCACCGATCCGGACGATCCGGGCGAGGGTGTCCTTGTCGCCGGACAGGTCACCGACGATGGAGACGATGTCGCCCACCACGGCGGCCTTGCGGCCCAGCTCACGGGCCTTCATCGCGATGACCGTGCGGCCCTCGACCAGACAGGTGAGGCGGCCTCGGTCGACGGTGAGGACCATGCCGTCCTCGGCGTCCTCGTGCTTGGGGCGGGTATGCGTACGGGGCCGGTTGCCCTTGCGGTTGGGGCGGACCCGGATGTCGTCCTCGTCGGGGTTCTTGCCGTAGCGGCGCATGTCTCAGGCCCCGAGCATTCCGGTCCACATCTGCGGGAAGTCGGGCAGGGTCTTGGCGGTTGTCGCCACGTTCTCGATCTCCACTCCGGGGACGGCAAGGCCGATGACGGCCCCCGCGGTCGCCATCCGGTGGTCGTCGTACGTATGGAAGGTACCGCCGTGCAGCGGCCTCGGCCGGATGTGGAGGCCGTCCGCGGTCTCGGTGACCTCACCGCCCAGCTCGTTGATCTCCTTGGTGAGCGCGGCGAGCCGGTCCGTCTCGTGCAGCCGCAGATGGGCCACGCCGCTCAGGGTGGAGGGGGAGTCGGCCAGGGCCGCGACCGCCGCGATGCCCGGGGTCAGCTCGCCGACCTCGCCGAGGTCGACGTCGATGCCGTGGATCCGGCCGGAGCCGGTGAAGGTGAGTCCCTGCTCGGTCAGCTCGCAGCTGCCGCCCATCGCGGTGAAGATCTCGCGCAGCGCGTCACCGGGCTGCGTGGTGCGCTGCGGCCAGTCCGGCACGGTGACCCGGCCGCCGGTGACCAGTGCCGCGGCCAGGAACGGCTGGGCGTTGGAGAGGTCCGGCTCGATGGTCAGGTCGCGGCCGAGCAGCGCGGAGGGGGAGACCCGCCAGACGTTCGGTTCGCCGCCCGTCTCCGGCTCGTCGACCTGGGCGCCGACGGCCCGCAGCATGTCGACGGTCATCCGGATGTGCGGCATGGACGGGAGCCGGGCGCCGGTGTGGCGCACCTCCACGCCCTGGTTGAAGCGCGGCGCCGACAGCAGTAGCGCAGAGACGAACTGGGAGGACGAGGAGGCGTCGATCTCGACCGGGCCGCCGTCCAGCGCCCCGCCACCGTGCACCGTCATCGGCAGCGAACCGCGGCCGTCGTCGTCGATCCGGGCGCCCAGCACCCGCAGGGCGTCGATCACCCCGGTCAGCGGGCGCTCGTAGGAGCGCGGGTCGCCGTCGAAGCGGACCGAGCCGTCCGCGAGGGCCGCCACCGGGGGCAGGAAGCGCATGACGGTGCCGGCGTTGCCGACATCGACGGTGACCGGGCCGTGCAGACCGGCCGGGATGACCCGCCAGGCCTCGCCGGAGCCGTCCGGGCCGCCCGTGACCGACGAGCTGGAGGACACCCTCTCCTCGATGCCGACGCCCATCGCGCGCAGCGCGTCCGCCATCAGCAGGGTGTCGCGGGAGCGCAGCGGCCGGCGCAGCCAGCCGGGCTCGCAGGAGAGCGCGGCCAGCACGAGAGCGCGGTTGGTGACCGACTTCGATCCGGGCACGGTGACGGTCGCGTCGACGGCGCCGCTCGCGTGAGGGGCGGGCCAGAGGGCGGGGTGCGCGGAGCTTTCGGTCATGGGCTCACTTTAATGGCTGTCCGCAAACCCGGATCTTGATCAAATACGCGGAAACCGGGATGTAACGCAGGAGTGGTAGAGGAGCGGGCTGCCGGTCCATCAGCCGGCTGCGGGGTCACAGGCCCAGCAGCCAGCGCCCGCCGCCGATCAGCGAGCAGAGCGACACGGCGTGGAACAGGAACAGCCACAGCGCGGCCGGTACGTCCGTCAGCCGGGACAGCTGGTCCGCGTCCGAGTCCGGCGCACCGCCGTGCCGCCGCTTGGACTGCAGCTCGAACGCCGGACGCACGCCGCCCAGCAGCAGGAACCAGACCGCGCTGTACGCGAACAGCGACTGCCAGTCGGGTGAGGCCAGCCACGACATCAGCAGGAATAGGGAACCGGTGAGGATCACCGTCAGCGCCCCGTACACATTGCGGATCATCATCAGCATCACCGCGAGCAGCGCCGTGGCCAGCCAGAGCAGCAGCGTGATCCGGCCGTCGGCCAGCAGCCAGGCGCCCCCGAGCCCCAGCAGCGGTGGCGCGGTGTAGCCCGCCACCGCGGTGAGGACCATGCCGATGCCGGTCGGCTTGCCCCGGCTCACCGTCAGCCCGCTGGTGTCGGAGTGCAGCCGGATGCCCGACAGCTGCCGTCCGCTGAGCAGCGCGATCAGTCCGTGACCGCCCTCGTGCGCGATGGTGATCGCGTTGCGGGTCAGCCGCCATATGACGTTCGGCACGACAGCGATGAGCGCGGCCGTGGCGGCCACCACGACCAACCACTGCTCCGGGGCCGGCTGGGTGCCGAAGACGCGGTCCCAGAGATTGCCGAGATCGGTGCTGTCCATGGCGCGGGCGGCTCCTTGCGGTATTGACGTCCGGTCGGGATGACGGTCGTGGCAGTCTGGCACTTATGTGCGGACGGTATGCAGCGAGTCGGCGGCCCGAGGATCTGACCGGACTTTTCCACGTGGAGAAGTGGGAACCGGCCGAGACACTGGAGCCCGACTACAACGTGGCGCCGACCAAGGAGGTCTACGCCGTACTGGAGCGTCCGGTGAAAGACGCGGATGACCAGCGTCCGGTTCGCCAGCTGCGCTCACTGAAATGGGGGCTCGTCCCCTCCTGGGCCAAATCGCCGGAGGGCGGCGCCCGGATGATCAACGCCCGTGCCGAGACCGTGCACGAGAAGCCGTCCTTCCGCCGCCCCTTCGTCTCGCGCCGCTGCATCCTGCCGGCCGACGGCTATTACGAGTGGGTGACCGGCAGCGAGGAGCGGCAGCTGGAGGAGAAGGGGCGCAGGAAGCGGCCGCGCAAGCAGCCGTACTTCGTGACCCCCGCCGACGGATCGGTCTTCGCCATGGCCGGGCTCTACGAGTTCTGGCGCGACCGCACCCTGCCGGACGACCACCCGCAGGCCTGGTGGGTGACCTGTTCGGTGATCACCACGGAGGCGGAGACGAGCCCGCTCGCCGTCGCCCCGGCCGAGGGCCCCGCGGCGCTCGCCGACATCCACCCCCGGATGCCGCTGATGCTCACCCCGGACCGCTGGGACGACTGGCTGGACCCCTCGCACACCGGCATCGAGGAGCTGCGGGCACTGCTCGAACCGCCGCCCGGCGGGCTGATGCGGGCCTATCCGGTGGCCACCGCCGTCAGCAACGTCCGCAACAACGGCCCCGAGCTGACGGACGAGCTGGCCGCGCCCGAGGTCGGCACGCTGTTCTGAGCCACGCGCCGGAACCCGGCCGGCCCGCTACGGGTTGGTTGGATGGGGGGCGTGAAATCCACCGAGAAGGACCCCCGCACCGAAACGGTCGACACGGAGGCCGGGACCGCCCGGATCAGCTGGCTGCCCGCGAGCGAGCCCCGTCTCCTGCTTGCCCTCGGCCAGGGCGCCGGCGGTGGCAGCGAGGCCCGGGACCTGCGGGCGCTGGCCGCCGTACTGCCCGCCCACGGAGTGAGCGTCGCTCTGGTGGAGCAGCCCTGGCGGGTCGCCGGGAAGAAGCTCGCGCCCGCCCCGAAGACCCTGGACACCGGCTGGCGCGGCCTGTGGCCGGCCCTGGCGGCCGCCGGGCTCCCGGTCGTCGCCGGCGGGCGCAGCGCC
>CBRG010000214.1 GCA_000470535.1 Streptomyces sp. AW19M42 | reverse complement strand
CCCGCCCCGCCGACCCCGATCCTGGCGCCGCGCCCGAGCGGCGGCAGGAAGCAGGAAGAAGGACCGCATGAGCACACCGCGGATCGCGAGCCGCACCCGTCGCGCCCGCACGCTGCCGCCGGACCCGCCCACCGTCCCCGCGTCCGGCACCCGGCCGCACCGGCGCCGCGGAAGCCGCCGCGGGAACCGCTGGTTCACCCCCTGGCTGTACCTGCTGGCCCCGCTCGCCCTGCTGGTGGCCTTCACCGGCCTGCCCATGGCGGACCTGCTCGGCTACAGCTTCACGGACTGGGACGGCCTCAGTCCCACCCAGAACTTCGTCGGCCTGGACAACTACTCGGACCTGTTCAGCAGGCCGCAACTCTTCCAGGTGTTCTGGGTCAGCCTCTTCTATCTGGCGGCCTCCGCGGTGCAGATCTGCGCCGCCCTCTACTTCGCCACCGTGCTCAGCTTCAACACCCGGCTGCGGAACCTGTTCAAGGGGATCCTGTTCTTCCCCTACCTCATCAACGGTGTGGCGATCGGGTTCGTCTTCCTGTACTTCTTCCAGCCCGGCGGCACTCTGGACACGGTGCTGGGCTGGATCGGCGCCGGCCCCCACCTGTGGCTCGGTGACCCCGACCTGGTCAACACCTCGCTGGCCGGGGTCTCCGTCTGGCGCTTCATGGGGCTCAACATGGTGCTGTTCATCGGTGCCATCCAGTCGATCCCCCCGCAGCTGTACGAGGCGGCGGCGCTGGACGGTGCGACCAAGTGGCAGCAGTTCCGCTACGTCATCGCCCCGTCCATCCGGCCGATCATCTCGCTGAGCGTGATCCTGGCCATCTCCGGCGCGCTCTCGGTGTTCGAGATCCCGTTCATCATGACCGGCGGCGCGAACAACAGCGAGACGTTCGTCATCCAGACCATCAAGCTCGCCTTCAACTTCAACAAGACCGGGCTCGCCTCGGCGGCCGCGCTCGTGCTGCTCGCCTTCGTGTTCCTGGTGACCTGGCTGCAGCGCCGGCTGTTCCCGGACGAGAGGGTGGAACAGGCATGACCACGATCACCGGTCCCGCCGGGACCTCCCGGACCCGGAAAACCTCTCCGCGCGGTCACCTGGCGGTGTTCCTCAAGTACCTCTCCCTGGTGGCGGCCAGTGCCGTGGTGGTCGTCCCGCTCCTCGCCGTACTGCTCACCTCTTTGCGCACCAGCGCCGAGATGGGGCAGGGCAGCGCGCTCGCGCTGCCGGACGACTGGCTGAACCTCCACAACTACACGGTCGCCTTCACCGACGGCCACATGCTGCGCGCGCTGGGCAACACGACGTTCATCCTGGTCTTCTCCGTGCTCGGCACGGTCCTGATCGGGTCGATGACCGCCTATGCCGTCGACCGCTTCCACTTCCGCCTCAAGAAGCTGGTCCTGGCGCTGTTCCTGATCGCCTCGCTCGTCCCCAGCGTGACCACGCAGGTCGCCACGTACCAGATCGTCAACGGGCTGGGCGTGATGGACACCCGCTGGGCTCCCGTCCTGCTGTACATGGGCACCGACATCGTGTCCATCTACATCTTCCTGCAGTTCATCCGCTCCATCCCGGTGTCGCTCGACGAGGCGGCCCGGCTGGACGGTGCGAACTCACTGACCATCTACTGGCGCATCATCGTGCCGCTGCTCAAGCCCGCCATCGCCACCGTGGTGATCGTCAAGGGCGTGGCGATCTACAACGACTTCTACATCCCCTTCCTCTACATGCCGAGCGACGACCTCGGCACGATCTCCACCTCCCTGTTCCGCTTCAAGGGCCCCTACGGCGCGCACTGGGAGGTCATCTCGGCGGGCGCCGCCCTGGTCATCATCCCCAGCCTCGCCGTCTTCCTCGCCCTGCAGCGCTTCATCTACAACGGCTTCGCCTCGGGCGCCACCAAATGACCCCCCGCGGGCGATGGCCGCAGCACCTGTCCGTACCGACGAGCCCTTCCGGGTCCAAGGAGAACGCATGAAGGTCACCACCCCTCTCACCCGGGGCTGGACCATGAGCCTGAACACCACCCGGCACCTCCCCGCGCAGGCGCCACAGGCGCTGCTGCACGGCGGTGTACCCGCCACCGTTCCGGGATGCGTTCACACGGACCTGCTGACCGCCGGGCTGGTCCCGGACCCGTTCATCGACCGGAACGAGGCGGAGGTGGCCTGGGTCGGCCGCGCGGACTGGACCTACCGCACCGTGCTGCCACCGGCCGGCGGCCACGAGCGCACCGACCTGGTCTTCGACGGGCTCGACACGGTCGCGGACGTACGGCTGGGAGGCGTGTCACTGGGCCGCACCCGTAACATGCACCGCTCCTACCGCTTCGATGTCACCGAGGCGCTGGCCGACGGGGCCGAACCGGCTCTCGACGTGGAGTTCACCTCGGCCTACGAGGAGGCTGAGGCGGTCCGGGCCGAGCTCGGCCCGCGTCCCAACGCCTATCCGGAGCCCTTCAACTTCGTTCGTAAGATGGCGAGTTCGTTCGGCTGGGACTGGGGCCCTACGCTCGTGACCGCGGGCATCTGGCGCCAGGCCCGTCTTGAGGGCTGGTCGACCGCGCGGCTTGCGGAGGTACGCCCCGAGGTCACCGTCGACGCCGACGGAACCGGACGCGTCCTGGTGCGCGCGGAGGTGGAGCGCACCGCGGCCGGAGCCCGGCGGGCCCTGCGGGTCGCCGTCGAGGTCGCGGGCGTCCCGGCCCATGCGGACCTGCCCGCCGGGGCCACCACCGCCGACGTGGAGGTGGTCGTCCCGGACGCCGAGCTGTGGTGGCCCCGCGGCTACGGCGAACAGCCCCTGTACGCCTGCACCGTCACCCTCACCGACCCCACCGGCGCCCACGGGCCGGCCGTCGCCGCGCCCCTGGACACCTGGGAGCGTCGCGTCGGTTTCCGCACCGTCGAGCTGGACACCGCGGCGGACGCGGCCGGCTCCGGGTACACCCTGGTGGTCAACGGCGAGCGGCTGTTCGTACGAGGCGTCAACTGGATCCCGGACGACGCGCTGGTCACCAGGGTGGACGGACCCCGCTACCGGCGCCGTCTCGAACAGGCCGCCGCGGCGGGCGTCGATCTGGTGCGGGTCTGGGGCGGCGGGATCTACGAGAACGAGGAGTTCTACGACGCCTGCGACGAGCTGGGACTGCTGGTCTGGCAGGACTTCCTGTTCGCGTGCGCTGCCTACCCCGAGGAGGAGCCGCTCCGCTCGGAGGTCGAGGCGGAGGCGCGCGAGAACGTGGTGCGGCTGATGGCGCACCCCTCCCTGGTCCTGTGGAACGGCAACAACGAGAACCTGTGGGGGTTTCGCGACTGGGACTGGGAACCGGAGCTCGACGGAAAGAGCTGGGGCGAGGGCTATTACCTGGACCTGCTGCCCCGCGTGGTGGCGGACACCGACCCGACCCGGCCCTACTGGGCGGGCAGCCCCTGGTCCGGCTCCCGTGACCTGCACCCCAACGACCCGGACCACGGCACGAGCCACTCCTGGGAGGTGTGGAACCGCATCGACTACTCGGCGTACCTCGACGACGTTCCCCGCTTCGTCGCCGAGTTCGGCTGGCAGGCGCCGCCCGCCTACGCCACGGTACGGCGATCGGTCACCGACGAGCCGCTGACCGCGGACTCGCCGGGCATGCTCCACCACCAGAAGGCCGAGGACGGCAACGGCAAGCTCGACCGGGGCCTGCTGAACCACTTCGACGCGCCCCGGGACTTCGACACCTGGCACTACCTGACCCAGGTCAACCAGGCACGGGCCATCGCCACGGGCGTCGAGCACTGGCGCTCGCACTGGCCCGCGTGCGCGGGCACCATCCTGTGGCAGCTCAACGACTGCTGGCCGGTGACCAGTTGGGCGGCCATCGACGGCGACGAGCGCGAGAAGCCGCTCTACCACGAGCTGAAGCGCCTGTACGCCGACCGGCTGCTGACCCTCCAGCGACGCGACGGACGGCTGGTGCTGGCCGCGGTGAACCAGAGCGGGACCGCGTGGACGTGCCGGCCCACGGTCCGCCGCATGGACGCCGACGGCGCGGTGCGCGCCGAGCACCACGAGTCCGTCACGGTCGGGCCGCGCGCCGTGGCCCTGATCCCACTGTCGGACGAAATCACCGAAATGGGCGACTCCAGCCGCGAGTTCATCGTGGCCGACGCCGGCCGGCTGCGCGCGCTGCACTTCGCGACGCCCGACCGCCTCTTCGCGTATCCAGCCGCGAAGGTCACCACCCAGGTCGCCACCGAGGCGGACCTCACCCGTGTCACCGTCACGGCGCACACCCTGGTACGCGACCTCCTGCTCCAGGCCGATCGCCTGTCCCCGGACGCGCGCGCGGACCGCGGCCTGGTGACGCTGCTCCCCGGCGAGAGCGTCGAGGTGACCGTCCACGGCTGGTCCGGCGGCACGGCCGAGGAGCTGTCCGCGGCCCTGCGGTGCGTCAACGCGTCCGACGCGCTGGGGTCCGTGGGGGACGCGCTGGGGTGAGCTCGGCGGGCACCCCGACGCCCTCGGTCTCCGTTTCCGGAGGCCGAGGGCGTCGGGGTGCACACTGCCTAACTCCCGTCGCGGAGGTCCATGAGACCTGTCGGGCGGAAAGCGATCCGGTCGAAGGCGGCCTCGCAGCCGTCACCCGTGGGTGACTGGACCAGGAAGCCGATGGACGCGGCGGCCGCCTGCTCCGGGGTGCCCAGGGCGAAGACGCGGACGAAGGTCCACTTCTCGCCGTCGGCGGAGGCGTGGCAGGCGAAGGCGCCGCCGGTACGGCTCAGCCGAAGCCAGTAGGTGTCACCGTCCACGACGGCGGAGTTGACGTCGTCGGAGTGGCCCCGGGTGACGACCGTGCAGATGGTCGGGCGGTCCGGGGACAGCTCCAGGCAGATCTTGGCCCACTCGCGGTCACCGACGTGGAGGTAGAGGACGCCCGCGTCGAAGGGGGCGGCGAAGCCGACCTTCACCCGGGCGATCAGCTGGAAGTCGCCCTCCGGGGCGGTGCCCAGCAGCCGGGGCGCGTCGCTCGACGGTACGAGGGCGGCGCCGCCCGGCGGGACGAAGCGGTCCTGGCGGGCGCCCGCGCGGGCGCTCAGGGTGCCGTCCTCGTAGCTCCACCCGGTCGCGGGGCCGAACGGTTCCAGGCCGAAGGGGAGTTCGGGAAGTCGCAGGGTCATGCGCGGCGTCCGTCCACGCGGCGCGGCAGGCCCTGCGGGTTGTCCTCGCGGAGCTCCGGCGGGAGCAGGGCCTCGGGGGTGGTCTGGTAGCTGACCGGGCGCAGCCAGCGCTCGATCGCGGTGGCGCCGACCGAGGTGGAGGTGGAGGTGGTAGCCGGATAGGGGCCGCCGTGGTGCTGGGCGGGGGCGACGGCGACGCCGGTCGGCCAGCCGTTGACCAGGACGCGGCCGGCCAGCGGGGTGAGCGCCGCGAGGAGTGCGGCGGCGCTGTCGTCGGTCTGCTCCGTGGCGATCTGGAGGGTCGCGGTGAGGTTGCCGGGCAGCCGGGAGAGGACCGCGGTGACCTCGTCCTGGGAGGTGTAGCGGGCCACGACGGTGACCGGGCCGAAGCACTCCTCCAGGAGGGCGTCGTGCGGGCCCTCGGTGGTGAGGAGGTGCGCCGGTACGGTCAGGAAGCCGGCCGCGACGGTGTGCTCGCCGCCCGCGCCGGGGGTGACCGGGACGTCGACGTCCGGGAGTGCGGCGCGCTCGCTGACTCCGGCGAGGAAGGCGTCGCGCATCCGGTGGTCGAGCAGGACTCCGGCCTCGGTGTCGCTGACCGCCTCCGTGAGGGACTTCAGGAGGCGGTCGCCCGCCTCTCCCTCCGGGGCGAGGACGAATCCGGGCTTGGTGCAGAACTGGCCCGCGCCCATGGCCATCGAGCCCGCGAGTCCGGCGCCGATCTGCTCGCCGCGCTCGGCGGCGGCCGCCTCCGTGACGACGACGGGGTTGAGGGAGCCGAGCTCGCCGTGGAACGGGATGGGGGCGGGCCTGGCCGCCGCCGCGTCGAAGAGGGCGCGGCCGCCGCGCACCGAGCCGGTGAAGCCGGCGGCGCTGACGAGCGGGTGCTTGACCAGTTCGACGCCGGCCTCGAAGCCGTGCACGACGGAGATGACGTCTTCGGGCAGACCGACCTGGGCGGCGGCCCTGCGCAGCACCGAGGCGCAGAGTTCGGAGGTCGCCGGGTGGTCGGGGTGTGCCTTGACGACGACCGGGCAGCCGGCCGCGAGGGCACTGGCGGTGTCGCCGCCGGGGACGGAGAACGCGAGCGGGAAGTTGCTGGCCGCGTAGACGGCGACGACCCCGAGCGGGATCTTGTAGCGGCGTAGGTCCGGCCACGGCGGGGTGCGGGTGGCGTCCTCGTGGTCGATGTGGATGTCGAGGAACGCGCCCTCGTCCACGACCTCCGCGAACGCCCTCAACTGGGCTGCGGTGCGGGCGAGTTCTCCGGTGAGCCGGGCCGGGCCGAGCGCCGTCTCCGCGTCGGCGGCCTCGATGACGTGCTCACCGGCCCCGGCGAGCAGATCGGCCGCGGCGCGCAGGAAGGCGGCGCGCACGGTGCGGTCCGCGAGCGAGGCACGTACGGCGTGGGCGGACCGGACCGCACGGTCGACCTCCTCCGCTGTAGCCTCCACCGCAACCTGCTCACGCGGGTTCCCGGTGCGGGGGTCGACGCTCCAGACTGGTGCTGCTGCCACCGTTTTTTCCTTCCGCTCCACTGCCACACATCAGAGGTTGTTCGGTATTCTGAACAAAGTTCCTGATCGTGAATATGAAGCGACTCTATTTCCGGGCGTTCGGTGTTGGCAAGAAGTCGCAGGTTTCGTAAGTGGGCTGGAAGGGGCGTAGGGCGATGTCGGTTGCCGAGTCTGGTGGGGCACAGGTCAAGTCCGCGGTAAGGACGGTGGAGCTGCTGGAGTACTTCGCCGGACGGCCCGGCATGCACTCGCTCGCCGCGGTGCAGGAGGCCGTCGGATACCCCAAGTCCAGCCTCTACATGCTGCTGCGCACCCTGGTCGAGCTGGGCTGGGTGGAGACGGACGCGACCGGGACGCGGTACGGGATCGGCGTACGGGCGCTGCTGGTCGGCACCTCGTACATCGACGGCGACGAGGTCGTCGCCGCCTCCCGCCCCACCCTGGACCGGCTCTCCGACGACACCACGGAGACCATCCACCTGGCCCGTCTCGACGGGACGAACGTGGTGTACCTCGCCACCCGCCAGTCCCAGCACTATCTGCGCCCCTTCACCCGGGTCGGCCGCAGGCTGCCCGCGCACTCCACCTCGCTCGGCAAGGCGCTGCTGGCCACCCACAGCGACGAGCAGGTCCGCAAGATGCTGCCCGAGACGCTGCCCGCCCTGACCGAGCACACCCTGACCGACCGGGAGAAACTCATCGAGGAGCTGCGCCTGATCCGCGAGCAGGGGTACGCGGTGGACCGCGAGGAGAACACGCTGGGGCTGCGCTGCTTCGGTGTCGCGATCCCCTACCGCACTCCGGCGCGCGACGCGATCAGCTGCTCGGTGCCGGTCGCCCGGCTCACGCCCGCGCACGAACAGACGGTCAAGGACGCGCTGTTCGACGCACGCGACCGGCTGACCCTCGCGACCCGGAGGCTCTGACCCGTGGATGTCTCACTGCGCCAGGTGCGGGACGGCGATCTGCCGCTGTTCTTCGACTGGATGTCCGACCCGGTGGCGGTCCATGCCGCCGCCTTCACCAGCGAGGACCCCGCGGACCGGCACGCGTTCGACGCGCACTGGGCGCGCATCCTCGCGGACCCGGCCGTCGTGATGCGCACGGTGCTCGCTGACGGGGCGGTCGCCGGCAGCGCCGGGGTCTACGGACCGCCGGACGACCGAGAGGTCACCTACTGGATCGACCGGGCGCGCTGGGGCCGCGGTATCGCGACCACCGCACTGGCCGCCCTGCTCGTCGCCGTACCGGAACGGCCGCTGTACGCGCGTGCCGCGGCCGACAACGCGGGGTCACGGCGGGTGCTGGAGAAGTGCGGGTTCACCGTGACGGGCAAGGACCGCGGCTATGCGAACGCCCGCGGCGAGGAGACGGCCGAGCTGGTGTTCACCCTGCCCGGATGAGCAGCGGGCGGCCCGCCTCCCCCCCCCCCGCCCCGCGGGGGGGGAGGCGGGATCACCGTCCGGTATGACGTGCGCGTGCCGCCCGCGCGGGAGCGTGGACGGTATGACACAGACACCGCTCGCACCGGCTCCCGCACCGGCGGCCGCCGCCCCGGTCACCACCAGGACGCGCACCGTGCTGCGCGCCCTGGCGATCGTCTCCTGCCTGCCCTACATCGTGCTCAAGGTCGCCTGGGTCTCGGGCAGTCACCTCGGCATCCCCGACGGCAGCTCGCTGCTCGGCCACCGCACGACGATGATCGTCGCCAACAGCGGTTCGGTCCTGATGGACAGCGCGGTCGTGGTCATCGCCCTGCTGCTCACCCAGGCCCGGGGCCGCCGGGTGCCCGCCTGGCTGCTCGTCCTGCCGATGTGGGTGGCGACCGGTCTGCTGCTGCCGATCATGGCCGGATATCCGCTCCAGCTGCTGGTCCAGGCCCTGGGCGGCGAGATCACCGGCAGCGGCGGCCCCGCCCGGCCCTTCCTGGACGAATGGGTCTTCGCCGTCGTCTACACCGGCTTCATCATCCAGGGCCTGACGCTGGGAACCCTCTTCGCGCTGTACGCGAGGGACCGCTGGGGCCACCTCTGGCGGGGCACGCTGCGTGATCTGCCCGCCAGCCCCACGGCTCCCGCCCTGCGGGCCTGCGCCGTCGCCGCCTCGCTGACCGCGCTGATCCCCGGCACCATGCATCTGCTCTGGGCCGCCGGGTCGACCGCCGGGCTCAACGCGGCACAGATCGCGGAGAGCAACAGCGGCTCCCGCGTCCTCGACGCCGTCGATGTCCTCTTCGCCGCCGCCGCAGTCTCCGGGGTCCTGCTCCTCGCCTTTCGCCGGACCTCCCCGCTGCCGCTGCGGGTGCCGCTCGCGCTGGCCTGGGGCGGCTCCGGCGCGGTGGGCTGCTGGGGCGGCTGGATGGGCCTCGCCGCGCTGAGCAACGTCGACGACCTCGCCCATCGGCCCACCCCCGCCGTGGTGCTGACCTACGCTGTACAAATGCTGGTCGGAACGCTGGTGTTGGCCTTGGGCGCGTACTTCCTGACCGAGCGCGCGGCCGGTACGCGGCCGCTGTCCGGCCGCCGGGCGTGACGCCGCTGCTCGGGCGGCGGGCCCGGCTGCGCTGGCTCCATCTGATCATCGGCGGCGCCCTGTTGATGCCGTACTTCCTGGTGGGCACGGTGATCGTCGGCTCCTTCCGGGCGGGCGCCAACGTGTTCAGCTCGCCGGTCGACCAGCTGACCGCCTTCGCCTTCGCCCTGCCGATGGCCGCGGTCACCGCGCTCTTCCCGCTCGCCCGCCCGCTGTCGGTGGCCGCCGCCCGCGCCCTGTGCGGCCTGCCGCCGGACCGGCCGCTCGCGGACGGTCCGGCCAGGACCGGGCAGGCCAGGGTCCGCGCTGCGCTCTGGTACACCCTGCACGTGGCGCTCGGCGGCATCGTCAGCGGCATGACGCTGGCCCTGACCCCGTTCGCGGTGGGGGTGACGGTGCTGCCGTTCTTCGCCGTCGTGCGCGAGTCCCCGGTGTTCGACGTGCCGGAGGCGCTGGACGGTCCGTGGCTCCCGGCCCTGGCGCCGTTCGCCGGGACCGCGATGCTGGCGGCGATGGCCGGCTGCGCGGCGGCGGCCGGGGCGCTGCTGGCGAACCGGGCGCCGGTTCTGCTGGGGCCGACCCCCTACGACCGGCTGGCCGCCGCGGAGCGCCGGGCGGCCGGCCTCGCGGTACGCAACCGGCTGGCCCGGGAACTGCACGACTCGGTCGGCCACGCGCTCAGCGCCGTCACCCTCCAGGCGGGCGCGGCCCGCAGGGTGCTGGACAGCGATCCGGAGTTCGTCCGCGAGGCACTGACCGCGATCGAGGAGACGACGCGGCGCACGGTCGACGAGCTCGACTCGGTGCTCGGGCTGCTGCGGCGGGACGCCGAACCGGCCGAAGCCACCGGGTACGCGGCGGACACGACCGGCCCCGGGCTCGACGCGCTGGACGGGCTGCTGGCGCGTTGCGGGGTGCCCGTCTCCTACACCGCCGACGGCGACCAGGGCGCGGTGCCCGACGCCGTGGCGTACCGGATCGTGCAGGAGGGGCTGAGCAACGCGCTGCGGCACGGCGGGCACGGTGCGCCGGTGCGGTTGCGGATCACGGTGCGCGCGGAGGAACTGGAGATCGTCATGGACAGCCCGCTGCCCGCAAGGCCGTCCCCGGTACGCCCCGGCGGCGGCCGTGGACTGCGCGGCGTCTCCGAGCGCGCCGTACTGCTCGGCGGCCGGGCCGGGGCCGGACCGCACGACGGCGGGTGGCGGCTGACCGCCGGCCTCCCCCTGCGCCCAGGCGCGCGGGAGCGGCCATGAGTACGCCGGTCCGGATCGTCGTCGCCGACGACGAGCGCATGGTCCGTACCGCCCTGCGGGTCATCCTGGACGCGGAGGCCGGACTGGAGGTCGTCGGCGAGGCCTCGACCGGCGCAGAGGCGGTCTCCGTGGTGCGCGAGCTGCGCCCCGACGTGGTCCTGATGGACGTGCGGATGCCGGAGACCGACGGCATCCGGGCCACCGAGCGGATTCTGGCCGTGCTCGACCCGGCGCCCCGCGTCATCGTCGTCACCACCTTCGAGCACGACTCCTACGTGTACGAGGCGCTGCGCGCCGGAGCCGCAGGCTTCCTCCTCAAGCGGGCGGCTGCCGAGGAGCTGGTGCAGGCGGTGCGGCTGGTGGCCCGCAGCGACTCGCTGCTCTTCCCCGCCGCCGTACGGGGCCTGGCGGCCGAGTACGGAAGGCGGCGGCCGCCCGCCACGCCCGCCTGGGCGACCCGGCTCACCGAGCGGGAGGCGGACGTCCTGCGACTGATGGCGGCAGGGCTGAGCAACGCGGAGATCGCCGCCCGGCTGCGGGTGGGCGCGGCGACGGCGAAGACCCATGTGGCGGGCGTCCTGGCGAAGACCGGCGTTCGGGACCGTACCCAGGCGGTCATCGCCGCGTACGAGTCGGGGTTCATCGCACCGGGCCGGGCCGGTGACGATAAGTGACAAGACGATGAATAATGGGTGAGAAGCGGCACAACCGGGAACGCCGCACCGCGCCCCGCACGTCCCCTGTACGGGATGAACAAGACCATAAGGCGCGCCTCGGTCTTCTGCCTGCTGCTGGTCCTCGCCCTGCTGGGGCGGGCGACATGGGTGCAGGCGTACCAGGCACGGGCGCTCGCAGACGACGACCACAACCGGCGGAACACCATCGCGCAGTACGCGCAGCCGCTCGGGGACATCATCGTGGCCGGCTCGCCGGTCACCGGATCGAAGAGAACGGAGGGCAGCGATCTCGCGTACAAGCGCACGTACAAGCAGGGCGACCTCTACGCCGCCGTCACCGGATACAGCTCGCAGGCCTACGGCTCCACGCAGCTCGAAGGGATCTACAGCCACGTACTGGACGGCACCGACGACCGGCTGAAGAACCCGCTGAACGTGGTGACCGGGGAGAAGACCGATCCGGGCAGTGTGCTGACCACGATCGACCCGGACGTGCAGAAGGCGGCGTACGACGCCCTCGGTGACGACAAGGGCGCGGCCGTGGCGATCGACCCGAAGAGCGGGCAGATCCTGGGGATGGTCTCCTCGCCGTCCTACAACCCCTCCGGCATCAGCGGGACGACGGACGGCGGCACCTGGAAGAAACTGCTCGCGGACCCGGACAAGCCGCTGGTCAACCGCGCGCTGCGGCAACCGCTGGCACCCGGTTCGACGTTCAAGCTGGTGGTGGCGTCCGCCGCGCTGGAGAACGGGCTGTACAGCTCGGTCGACGAGGCCACGAAGAGCCCGATGCCGTACACACTGCCCGGCACCAGCACCCCGCTGCGGAACGAGAGCGCCTCCGCGCCCTGCGAGAACGCGACGCTGCGCGTGGCGCTCCAGTACTCGTGCAACAACGTCTTCGGCAAGGTCGCCGCCGACCTCGGCCAGGACAAGGTACGGGCGATGGCCGAGAAGTTCGGCTTCGACACGGAGGACCTCGATGTGCCGGTCAGGGCGTACAAGAGCGTCTACCCGGCGAAGATGGACGACGCGCAGACGGCGCTGACGGGCATCGGCCAGTTCGAGGTCACCGCGACCCCGCTCCAGATGGCGATGGTCTCCGCCGCCCTCGCCAACGGCGGTGAGCTGGCCGCACCGCACATGGTCTCCAAGGTGACGGACTCCAAGGGCGGCACGCTGGAGGACTTCGCGGACGGCGATATGAAGCGTGTCGTCTCCGCGTCCACCGCCAAGCAGTTGCGCAGCGCGATGGTGACCGTCGTGGAGCAGGGCACCGGCACCAACGCCCGGATCGGCGGTGCCGAGGTGGGCGGCAAGACGGGCACGGCGGAGAACGGTGTGGGCAACAGCAACACCCCGTACGCCTGGTTCACCTCGTACGCGAAGGACAGGTCGAGCGGCCAGGAGGTCGCGGTCGCCGTGATCGTGGAGGACTCCGGTTCCTCGGCCTCCGAGGTCAGCGGCAACGGCCTCGCTGCCCCGATCGCGCAGAAGATGATGAAGGCCGCGCTCCAGCGGTGACCGGAGGAACGTGACGCCCCGGTAACCCGGTTCGGGTACCGGGGCGTTCGACGTGTCCCGGGCTCTTCAGGTTTTCGCCTTGGTACGCCTTACTTGGTTACGCACCCGTGTCGAAGCGCTTCCGGGGTGCGCCGGTACGCTCGCCCTCGCGACGCGGGCACCGGCATCCGAGCGCAGGGACGGGGTAGCTGTGGGCACATCCATCGACGCCGACGATGCCGCCGCCGAGTTCCATGCGTTCTTCGAGGCCCACTACGCCGAACTCGCCCGGTTCGCACACCTGCTGACCGGTGAGGCCGATGCCGCCGACGATCTGGCCGCCGATGCCCTGCTGGCGCTCTGGCACCGCTGGGACCGGGTCAGGAACGCCGACCATCCGGCGGCGTACGCGCGCGGGGTGGTGGCCAACCTGGCCAGAACCCGGATCCGCAGCGCGGTGCGCGAGCGCCGCCGGATCGCGCTGTTCTGGGCGCCGCGCGGCGGCGGGGACGGATACGCGGTCGAGGACCCGGACGTGTCGGCGGTGGTCGACGTCCAGGGGGCGCTGCGCAGGCTGCCGTTCCGCAAGCGCGCCTGCGTGGTCCTGCGGCACGCCTTCGACCTCTCGGAGCGGGACACCTCGCTGGTGCTCGGGATCTCGGTGGGTACGGTGAAGAGCCAGACCTCGCGCGCCGTCGCGGAGCTGCAACGGCTGCTCGGTCCTGATACGCCCGCCGCGCACGTGCACGTGGCCGTCGCGGCGCAGCGCACCGGCACCGGCACCGAAGGAGGCCAGTGATGGACGAGGAGTTGCCGCGGCGGCTGCGGGGTGCCGCCCAGGCGCACCGGCCGGACCGGGAGCGGATGCGGGCCCGGGTCGAGAGCGGCATGGCCGAGGGCCGCCCGTCGGCGCGGGTCGTGCGCCCGCCGCGTGCCGCGACGCCGTGGCTGTGGGTCGCGGGGGC
>CBRG010000213.1 GCA_000470535.1 Streptomyces sp. AW19M42 | reverse complement strand
AGGAGCGGCAACTCCTTCCAGAAGGAGCGGGGCTTCTTCCTGGCCGTACTGTCACTGCCCTGGGCGTCGCCGTCACCCTCCGTCCGGTCCGCCGTCGTCCCGGCCGACTCGGTGTTCCCCGGAACGTCCGGCCGGTCCTCGGGTTCGTCGTGTCCGGATCGTGCGCCCACCGCCAAATCCCCCACATCTGCTCCTTATTCCGTACCACCGCCTGCGCCCTAGCCGGTGCAGGCCAACCACTCCCATAACGAGCGGGAGTTCCGCAGGGGTCGGGAGCCGGATCATTCCGTTGGGATCCTGGGACACACTATTCGACGGTCCCGGAGCAGCCGCCGTCCCGGCGCGCGGGTCCGGGACCGAGGAGAACGCGGAACGTTCCTCAAGCTTCGTCCAGTGCCCGACGGGCCAGGCGATCACCACGGCCCGTCCCACTACGGCGTCTTCGGAAACCGTGCCGTCGGCCGTCTTGTCCAGGTGGAAACGTGAATCGGCGGAATTGGAGCGATGGTCACCCATCACGAAGATTCGTCCGGCTGGAACCTTTACCTCGAATTTGATCGTGGAAGGGGGATTGCCGGGAAAGAGATAGGGCTCGTCGATCGCCTGGCCGTTGACCATCAGGCGGCCGTCCGCGGCACAGCACTTCACCGTGTCGCCGCCGACGGCGACCACTCGTTTGATCAGGTCCTGTTCGTCGTCCGACGGCAGCAGCCCGATGAAGGTCAGTGCCTCCTTCACCTGCTTGATGACGACGGGTGACTCCTTCGCCGTCACCGGATTCGGCGGCGGCCAGTCGGAGGGGTTCTTGAACACGACCACGTCGCCACGCTGCGGCCGGGACCCGAACCACGGGGTGAGCTTGTCCACGAGGACCCGGTCACCGATCCGGATGGTCTGTTCCATCGATCCCGACGGGATCACGAAGGCCTGCACCAGGAACGTCTTGAGGACCAGCGCGATCACCACCGCGACGGTGATGAGGAGGGGTATCTCCTGGACGGCCGATCTGCGCCGCTTCCGCCTCACCTTGCGGGCCAGCTTGCGCCGCTCCGCCCGGGTGGGCAGCGACCGTGACGCCGTGCCGCCCCCCTCCGACGGCGGCGCCCCGGGACCGGCGGCGTCCTGCCGCCGCCCGCGGTTACCCATGCGTCGCCCCCGGCGCGGGCACGCCGTCGAAGGCCGCGGTGTCCGGGAGCGAGGCCAGTCGGCCGAGCGGCCAGCCGATCCAGTCCACCCTGCCGATCACCTTGTCCACGGGCACCATGCCGCCGCCCGGTTCGCCCAGGTGGTCGCGGGAGTCCCGGGAACGGCTGCGGTGATCACCCATCACCCAGAGCGTGCCGTCCGGCACGACGATGTCGAACGGGGCCCGGGAGGGCGAGTCACCCGCGAACAGGTAGTCCTCGTCCAGCGGCCGGCCGTTCACCTGGATCCTCCCCCGCTTGTCGCAGCAGACCACCCGGTCGCCCCCCACACCCACCACCCGTTTCACGAAGTCGGTCTCAGCGGGCTCCGCGAGCCCCAGGGAAGCCGCCGCGCCGTGCAACACCCCGGTGACGGGGTTCTCCGGCGGCGCCTCCTGCATGAAGGAGCCGGTGCCGTCGAAGACCACCACGTCCCCGCGCCGGGGTTCGGAGCCGAAACGGTACGCCAGTTTGTTGACCAGCACCCGGTCCCCGACCTCCAGCGTGGGCTTCATCGAGCCACTGGGAATCAGGAAGGGCTGCACCACGAAGATGCTGAAGAGCAGGACGAATACCGAACAGACAGCCCCGAGCGCGACCGTGCGCCGCCATGACATCGAGGCGGCGAGACGGTGCGGAATACGCGAAAAGCGCGACCCCTCCTCCGGCCCCGTGGGGGCTGCGGAGGAGCGGTCGCGCTCCGTGGTTCTTGCTTCCGTGTCCATCGGGGCCAGAGCTTATCCGGCCGTGCCGCGGACCTGGGAGCCAGCTCAGCGGTCGCGCTTCTCCTTGATCTTCGCGGCCTTGCCGCGCAGCTCACGGAGGAAGTACAGCTTGGCGCGACGGACGTCACCGCGGGTGACGAGCTCGATCTTCTCGAAGATCGGGCTGTGCACCGGGAAGGTGCGCTCGACGCCGACGCTGAAGGAGACCTTGCGGACCGTGAAGGTCTCGCCGACGCCCGCGCCCTGGCGGCGGATGACGATGCCCTTGAACTGCTGGATACGGGAGCGGTTGCCCTCGATCACGCGGACGTGAACGTTGACGGTGTCACCGGGGCGGAACGCCGGGACGTCGGTACGCAGCGAGGCGGCGTTGACGCCATCGAGCAGGGAAGTCATGTTGTCTGCTTTCTTCGCCGATGCCACAGGTCATCGACGGGAGAGTGATGAGATTCGGGTGCTGATCGCGTCGGGCGGGCGTCGTTCCCCCTGTGGCAGGGGCGCGCGTCGGACGTACAGCAGCGGCCTATTCTTCCACGGTCTCGGGCCTGCGCCAAAATCGGCCGCCCGGCTCGGGTGACCAGCCGAGGATCGAGAGCATCTCTCGGTCCTTCTTGTCGAAGGCCGCCGCCTCGCACCGCTCGATCAGATCGGGCCGGTTGAGCGCGGTACGGCGGAATGCCTCGTCCCGGCGCCAGCGCGCGATGCGGCCGTGGTGGCCGCTGAGCAGCACGTCCGGAATCCCCCGGCCGCGCCACTCGGGAGGTTTGGTGTAGACGGGCCCCTCCAGCAGATCGGCCATCGCGCCGGGTGCGAAGGAGTCGTCCCGGTGCGATTCGGCGTTGCCGAGCACGCCGGGCAGCAGCCGGGCCACCGCCTCCGTGATCACCAGCACCGCGGCTTCCCCACCGGCCAGCACGTAGTCGCCGATGGACACCTCGACGACCGGCATCCGGGTGGCGTACTCCTCGGTGACCCGCCGGTCGATGCCCTCGTAGCGGGCGGGGGCGAAGACCAGCCAGGGCCGTTCGGACAGCTCGACGGCGAGTTCCTGGCTGAACGGCCGGCCGCTCGGAGTCGGCACCACGAGCACCGGGGAGTGCGCACCGGCCTCGTAGCCGTCGGCCAGGGTCTCGTCCAGGGCGTCGCCCCACGGCTCGGTCTTCATGACCATGCCGGGGCCACCGCCGTAGGGGGTGTCGTCGACCGTGTTGTGGCGGTCGTACGTCCACTCCCGCAGATCGTGCACGCGCACGTCGAGCCGGCCGCGGGCGCGGGCCTTGCCGACGAGCGAGACGTTCAGCGGTTCGAGGTACTCGGGGAAGATCGTGACGACGTCGAGGCGCATCAGTCCTCGTCCCCGGACCTGGCGGCGCGCGGCCCGGAACCGTCATCGGCCGCCGCGGGCCCCTCGTCCCGCGAGGAGGCCACGACCGCTTCGCTCCCGTCGATCAGACCCGGCGGCGGCGTGATCACCGCGCGCTGTTCCTCCAGGTCGATCTCGGAGACGATCTCCTCGACGAACGGGATCATCACCTCGGTGCCGTCGGGGCGCTCCACGATGAAGAGGTCCTGGGACGGCAGGTGCGTGATCTCGGTGATCCGGCCGATCTCGGTGCCGTCGGCGAGAACCACGTCCAGGTCCATCAGCTGATGGTCGTAGAACTCCTCGGGGTCCTCCGGGAGCTCCTCCGGGTCGACCTCGCAGATCAGCAGCGTATTGCGGAGCGCCTCGGCGGCCGTACGGTCCCGTACACCCTCGAAACGGAGCAGCAGCCTGCCGCTGTGCACCCGGCCGGTCTCGATCGTCAGCGGTCCCGTCGAGGCCGGCTCGGTGGCGAGTACCGCGCCGGGGCCGAGCCGGAGCTCCGGCTCGTCCGTGCGTACCTCGACGGTGACCTCGCCCTTGATGCCGTGGGCGCGACCGATCCGCGCGACTACCAACTGCACCTTGTGTCTCTCCTGTCATACGACGACGGGCCGGGGCGGGCGCATGGCCCTCCCCGGCCCGTGCCGGTGTTCAACTCTGTCAGCGAACCTGGTCCACATCGACGAGGTCGACGCGGATACCACGGCCACCGATGGCTCCGACGACGGTACGCAACGCGCGTGCGGTGCGGCCGTTACGGCCGATCACCTTGCCGAGGTCGTCGGGGTGGACCCGGACCTCAAGCACACGGCCGCGACGCAGGGTGCGCGAGGCGACCTGCACGTCCTCGGGGTTGTCGACGATGCCTTTCACGAGGTGCTCAAGAGCCTCCTCGAGCATGATCAGGCCTCGGTCGACTCGGCGGGCGCGGTTGCGTCAGCAGCCTCGTCCGCCTTCTTGTCGGCCTTCTTCGCCTTCTGCGTGATGGCCTCGCCCTTGGACTCCTCAGCGGTGTCCTTGGTCAGGGCCTCGAACAGGGCGCGCTTGTCAGCCTTGGGCTCCGGCTGCAGAAGCGGCGCGGGGGCCGGGAGACCCTTGTGGGCCTGCCAGTCACCGGTGAGCTTCAGGATCGCGAGGACCGGCTCGGTCGGCTGGGCGCCGACGGACAGCCAGTACTGCGCGCGCTCTGCGTTGACCTCGATGCGCGAGGGGTTCTGTACCGGGTGGTACAGGCCGATCTCCTCGATGGCCCGGCCATCACGGCGGGTACGGGAGTCGGCGACGACGATGCGGTAGTGAGGCGAACGGATCTTGCCCAGACGCTTCAGCTTGATCTTGACTGCCACGGAAGTGGTGTCTCCTGGTCTATGACGTGGTTGGGCACAACGAAGATGCCACGTGGGGTTGCGGTACTCGGGTGCCCGATGGACGCGTCAGCCGGAGGAGAGAGGGGTCCTATGCGACTGTCGAGTACAGCTAGCCATTGTGCCACACCACATCGGCTCACCCCACCGCGACCACTGCTTCCGGGATCCGGAACGGCTTTCCGCAGCCGCCGCAGACGATCGGGGCCTGCGCGAGGACCGAGGGGACCACGCGCACATTGCGACCGCAGTCGCAGACGGCCTTGACCCGCACGCCCCCTCCGGAGGAACCGTGCCGGGCGGCCGGGCCGCGGAAGGAGCGCTTGGTGTCGGCGGCGGTGGCCACGGTGTGCGCCTTGAGGGCGCGCTGCAGCCGTTCCATCGTCGGCCGGTACCGGCGCTTGGCCTCGGGGTTGAGCGTGACCAGCGAGAAGCCACTGCTGGGGTGGGGCTCCTCGGCGTGGTCGAGGCCCAGCTCCTCGGCGATCGCGAGGAATCGACGGTTGTGGTAGCGGCCGGCGCGCGGGTGTCTCGGACACCTCGCGCGGCGGCGATGCCATGGACTGCCTCATGGAGCAGCCGTTCGAAGGAGAGCTCGCCGCCACAGGCGGACGAGGACTCTCCGATCAGGGACTCGGGCGCGGCAAGATCTGGCAGCTCGGAGTGGTACCGCTGAATGTCGGCCCACGCCTGTGCCAGCTCTGCGGCAAGTACAGGTGGTGTCGTGCTCACGTCGTGACAACGAGCGCGAGTGCCCCGGTGTTCCGATTCCGGGCCATCCCAAATAATTTGCACGTACCAGTCAGTTGCCGTTCATGCGTCCTGACGAGGGCGGGTGCGCTGATCTGCGGAGAACTCTCACAGCTCACACCAAGGTGGTACGTAGCGACGTGTACGCCCGAGCGCGTAGACCGCGCGTACGCCCCCGGGGCTCGCACCACCCGGGCGACCGGAGCGTCTCCGGGCGCGGGCCGCGGGAACCGACAGTACCGGGGGGCCCGGTCCGCACCGCCCACCCCCTCTCAAGAGCGCTCGACGTGCCCGGCCCCGCCCGCCGGGGGAGACTGGACCGGCGAGCGGCACCGGGGGCAACCATTGCCCGTAGACCCCTGGACGCGGCGGCGGATGCGCAGTTCCCTGGCATACGGGGGAAGCGCGGCCGCACAGGCACGGGGAATCGTCCACTCGGACACGACCGACTTGACCGGCATCTCGGCGGATTGGGGCGCATTCCATGACACCAACGCTCGTCCGGCACCACAGGCACGCGGAGTCGTCCACTCCGGTGGACACCGGGTCCCGGGCCCGTGACTGGGCCGAGATCCAGGAACGGATGCTCGCGCCGCTCTACGAAGCGGTGTACCGGCGACTGGAGGTGGGGGCCGCCACCCGGATGCTCTCGCTCGGCTGCGGCTCCGGGCTCGCGCTGCTGATCGCGGCCGCCCGCGGAGCCCATGTCACCGGCATAGACACCGACCCGGAACGCCTCGCGCTCGCCCGCACCCGGCTGCTGCCGGACCCGGACCCCGTGGGCGACGCCGGCCCCCCGGCCACCGGGCCATGGCTCCTGGACGGCGTTCCGGCCGTCGCGGCGGGCCACCAGCCGTACGGCCTGATCACCGCGTTCACCCCGATCGGCTGCTCGGCCGACGACGCGGAGGAGCTGGTGGGCGCGCTCGGCTTGGCGGTACCGCTGGCGGCCCGGGGCAGCACGGTCGTACTCGCCGGCTGGGGCCCGCCGGAGCGGTGCGCCACCGCGGCGGTGCTGGGGGTGGCGGCCCGGCTCGCGGAGGGGGCGGGATCCCCCGGGGCGGGCGGCTGGCTGGGCGCGCAGCGGGACGATCTGGAGGACGTGGCGTTCCGGACCGGGCTGAAGCCGGACGGCTCCGGGCGGGTCGCGTGCCCGTTCGGCTACGCGGACCTGGACAGCGCGGTCCGGGGCCTGCTGTCGACCCGGCTCTTCGACACGGCGGCCCGGGCGACGGACCGGACGCAGGTGGAGAAGGAGGTGGCGGAGGCCCTGCACCCGCACCTGCGCCGGGACGGCACCGTCTGGATGCCCAACGTGTTCCGCTATCTCGTCTGCACGACGTAGCGGCCCGACCCAGGTCCTGCCGGGCGAACGTCGGCCGGGATCGCTACGGCTT
>CBRG010000212.1 GCA_000470535.1 Streptomyces sp. AW19M42 | reverse complement strand
CGCAGCTCCAGCACCTCCGGCCGGTCCGTCTCGCCCTCCACACCGCAGTTCCAGGACCGGTTGTGGCTCTCGCCGTCCCGGTTGCCCTCGCCGTTGGCGTCGTTGTGCTTGTCGTTGTACGAGACCAGGTCGTGCAGGGTGAAGCCGTCGTGGCAGGTGGCGAAGTTGATCGAGGCGAGCGGCCGGCGGCCGTCGTCCTGGTACAGGTCGGAGGAGCCGGTCAGCCGCCCGGCGAACTCGGCCAGCGTCCGGGGCTCACCGCGCCACAGGTCCCGGACCGTGTCCCGGTACTTCCCGTTCCACTCGGTCCACAGCGGCGGGAAGTTCCCCACCTGGTAGCCGCCCTCGCCCACGTCCCACGGCTCCGCGATCAGCTTCACCTGGCTGACCACCGGGTCCTGCTGCACCAGGTCGAAGAACGACGACAGCCGGTCCACCTCGTGGAACTGGCGGGCCAGGGTGGCCGCCAGATCGAAGCGGAAGCCGTCCACATGCATCTCGGTCACCCAGTACCGCAGCGAGTCCATGATCAGCTGGAGCACGTGCGGGGACCGCATCAGCAGCGAGTTCCCGGTGCCCGTGGTGTCCATGTAGTAGCGCTGGTCCTCGGCGAGCCGGTAGTACGAGGCGTTGTCCAGGCCCCGGAAGGAGAGTGTCGGACCCAGGTGGTTGCCCTCCGCCGTGTGGTTGTAGACCACGTCGAGGATCACCTCGATGCCCGCCTGGTGCAGCGCCCGTACCGCCTGCTTGAATTCGAGCACCTGCTCGCCCCGGTCGCCCCAGGAGGCGTAGGCGTTGTGCGGGGCGAAGAAGCCGATGGTGTTGTAGCCCCAGTAGTTGGCGAGCCCCGCGTCCACCAGCCGGTGGTCCTGCACGAACTGGTGCACCGGCATTAACTCGATCGCCGTGACCCCGAGCTCCGTCAGATGCGCGATGACCTCCGGATGGGCCAGCCCCGCGTACGTACCGCGCAGCTCCTTCGGCAGCCCCGGGTGAAGCATCGTCAGGCCCTTCACGTGGGCCTCGTAGATCACCGTGCGGTGGTAGTCCGTACGGGGGCGCCGGTCGTCGCCCCAGTCGAAGTACGGGTTGACCACGACGGACGTCATGGTGTGCGGCGCCGAGTCGAGGTCGTTGCGTGCGTCGGGCCGGCCGAACGGATAGCCGTACACCGCCTCGCCCCACTGGATCTGCCCGGCGACCGCCCGCGCGTACGGGTCGAGGAGCAGCTTCGCGGAGTTGCAGCGGGCGCCGCGCTGCGGCTCGTACGGCCCGTGCACCCGGAATCCGTACCGCTGACCTGGCATCACCCCGGGCAGATAGGCGTGCCGGACGAACGCGTCGGTCTCCCGCAGCTCCACCGCCGTCTCGGAGCCGTCGTCGTGCAGCAGGCACAACTCGATTCGGTTGGCGGCCTCCGAGAAGACCGCGAAGTTGGTCCCGGCGCCGTCGTACGTGGCACCGAGGGGGTACGCCTGTCCCGGCCAGACCTGCATAGATTTCGACTCTTCCACTCTGATGCGGTTGCCTGGGGAATGCGGGCTCCCTGCCAGATCTTCCCCGAAAGGGCGGTTCTTACCTAGGACCGACCGGCAATCGGGGGACGGCGTCGCGCGGGTGCGGTCAACATCGGGCCTCTCCTTGTCGCCCGGAACCCGAATCCGGCGGGCCCGGTCGGCCCGCTGCCCGGTATGCGGCTTGCCGTGGGGGGTTTAATCACTATGAATCCGCTCACTACGGCAGATCTCGGCCTGGAGAACAGGCTTGATCCGTAGGGGAGTTACTGAGGGAGCCTGCGCATCCGGCTGCACCGGCTCCCGCTCCCGGAGTACCCTTCCTTGATCGTTGGTGGGGGAGTGGAAGGCGGTGTGCGGGTGAGCTCGGGAGGCTTCGAGCTGCCCCCAGGTGACGCTGGTCACGAGGGGGACGCCACCGATGTGCCGCCCGGCGCGGTCTCGCTCGCCCGGCCCCTGGAGATCGGTGCGGAACTGGACTGGGGCGCGGACGCCTGGAGCGAGGTGCGCACCCGCGCGCAGCGGGCCGGGCGCGCCTACATCTGGCTGAATCTCGTGGAGCAGCGGCTGCGCGCCGTGGTGGCCGCGGTGCTCCAGCCCATCTACGAGCCGGTCCACGGCGAGGACTGGGTGGTGGCCGCGGCGGGACCCGCCGGACAGGAGTGGGTGCAGCGCGCCGTCGCCGTGCGCGAGGTCTCCCGCCGCAAGGGCTATCTGCTCGACCCGGCCGACGACAACGTCCTGAGCTTCCTCACGCTGCCTCAGCTGCGTGAGCTGATGGTCCAGCACTGGCCCTGTTTCGAGCCCTACTTCGACGACCGCCGCGACGTCGAGCTGGCCCTCGACGAGTTGGAGGTCGCCCGCAACGTGGTCTCCCGCAACCGCGCGCTCAACGAGGCGGTGCTCGCCCAGGCCGAGCGCGCCTCCGCGCGGCTGCTGGAGATCCTGGGCAGCGGCGCCGCGGTGCCGTCCGCCGACCGGCTCCCCGTCGACGCCGTCGAGGAGCTGGTGGGCGACCGGTACGCGGACGTGGTCTCGGTCCACTCCGACCGGGTGCGGCTCCAGCGCCAACTGCCCGCGGAGGACCTCTTCGGGGGAGCGCGCCGGTTGGACGCGATCGGCATAGGGCTCAACCTGCTGGTGCAGAACTTCTCCGGCCGCCGGCTGATCCGGCTGGCCGAGTCGGGCTGCCGGGTCCGGCTGCTCTTCATCAACCCCGCCAGCAGCGCGGTCAAGCGCCGGGAGCGGGAGCTGGGGCTCAAGAAGGGGGAGCTGAGCCGGACGGTGGAGATGAACATCCTCCACATGCGCCGGGTCCGCTCCAAACTCCGCGACCCGGGGGCCTTCGAGATCCACGTCTTCGACGAGACACCGCGCTTCACCGCCTACCTGGTGGACGGCGACGGCCCAGACGCGGTGGGCGTCGTCCAGACGTATCTGCGCCGGGCCCGCGGCATGGAGGCGCCCGTGCTGGTGCTCAGGGGCGGCGGCCGGGCGGTGGTCAGGGCCGGACAGGACAGCGAGCACGGACTGTTCGAGACGTACCGCGAGGAGTTCGAGTCCGTGTGGACGGACTCCCGGCCGGTCTCCTGACGAGCGGACCTCAGGGGGGTGCTGTCAGTGGCCCGTGCGAGGGTGGTCGTCACCTGGGGGAAGCACCACGAAGGAGGTACGGGATGAGCTGGCACCGGCATGCGCTGGTCGGCTTCGACCTGGAGACGACGGGTACGGAACCGCTGGAGGCCCGGATCGTGACGGCCGCGGTCGTCGGTCTCCGCGACGGCGACGCGGAGCCGGTGCGGCAGCGCACCTGGCTGGCCGATCCGGGCATCCGGATCCCCGCACAGGCCTCCGCGATCCACGGCATCAGCAGCGAGCGGGCGGCGGCGGAGGGCCGGCCGGTGCGCGAGGTGGCCGACGAGATCGCCGACACCCTGACCGGCTACTGGCGTCAGGGCGTGCCGGTGGTCGCGTACAACGCGGCCTTCGACCTGACGCTGCTGACGGCGGAGTTGCACCGCCACGGGCTGCCGTCGCTGAGCGAGCGCCTCGGGGGCGCCGGGATCGGTCCGGTCGTCGACCCGTACACGATCGACCGGGCGGTGGACCGTTACCGAAAGGGGAAGCGCAATCTGGAAGCGGTCTGCGTCGAGTACGGCGTGGTCCACGGTGGCGCGCACGACGCGGGGGCGGACGCGCTGGCCGCGGTGCGGGTGGCGTACGCGATAGCCGCGCGGCACGGCTCGGTGGCCGCGTTGTCCGCGGCCGAGCTCCACGAGCGGCAGATCGCGTGGTACGCGGAGTGGGCCGCCGACTTCCAGCAGTTCCTGCGCCGCAAGGGCACGGCGGACGCGGTGATCGACGGCCGCTGGCCGGTACGGCAGCCGGTGGCGGTCTCGGGCTGAGGGACGTTGCCCGGCCTTCGGCCGTACTCTGTCCTCAATCGCCGGACGGCTTGATGTGCCCGCCGGGGGTGTCGCGCGCGGGCAGGCGACACCCTGTGCCGACATCAAGCCCGTCCGGCGATTGAGAACAGCATTTTGAGCCCGTCCGGCGATTGACGACAGAACGCTCAGAAGGGGTACCACCGCACGGCCGCGTCCCCGTCCCGCAGCGACGCCACGCGCCTGCGGAACTCCGCGAGCGCTTTCGGGTTGGCCGGCGCGTGCTGGGCGACCCACGCGCAGCTCGCCGTCTCCCGGGCCCCGCGCAGCACCGCGCAGCCGTCCCACTCCCGGACGTCCCAGCCGTACGCGGAGGTGAACGCGTCATAGGCCTCGGCCGCCAGCGCGTACCGGTCGCGGGACAGGGCCAGCACCACCAGATCGTGCTCGCGCAGATCCGTCGAGAAGGTCTCCAGGTCCACCAGGACCGGCCCGCCCGGACCGACATGGACATTGCGCGGCAGCGCGTCGCCGTGGATCGGGCCCGGGGGCAGCTGAGGCACCAGCGCGGCGGCGGCCGTCGCGAAGCCGTCGCGGCGCTCGCGCAGATACGCGGCGTCGGCCGGGTCGATCGCGTCGCCCGCCAGGGTCAGCCAGCGCTCGACCCCGCCGAGCAGCTCCCGCCGGGGCAGGACGAGGCCCTCCGGGGCCGCCAGCGCGTGCACCGCGGTGAGCAGCGGCGCCAGATCCCGCGGCTCGGCGGGCCTGACCGGCTCGGGCAGCCGGTGCCACACCGTCACCGGGTGGCCCTCGACGAGCCGGGCCACGGGCTCGGCGGTCCGTACCGCGGGAACGCCGGACGCGGCGAGCCAGCGCGCGACGGCCACCTCGCGCTCGGCCCGCTCGCGCAGTTCCGGACTGCGCACGGCGTCCCGGCCGATCTTGACCACCAGGTCGCCCACGGCGAACACCGCGTTCTCGCCCAGCGCGAGCAGCTCCGCGTCGCCGGGGTGTCCGGCAGCGGTCAGTACCTCGCGCGCTCGCATCTCGTTCATGGATCCGATTTTCGCATCCGTGCAGGTTGTCTTGACGAACCGGCGGGGTCTCAGCACCATTGCGGAGGCCACCTGAGCGGCCAGAACGGTACCAAACCGGTCGAATGGCGCAAAGGGGTCCGCATCCATGACGTTGGCGAGTGCAACCGTGCAGTCCGGGCGGCACGGACCGCCGGGCGGCCCGCACGGCAAGGGCTCCGCGCGGATCAACCGGAACGCCGGTACCTGGTTCCTGGTGCTGCCCGCCCTCATCCCGATCCTGGTCCTCAGCGTCGGCCCGCTGCTCTACGGCATCGCGCTCGCGTTCACCGACGCCCAGTCGGGGCGTACGCGATCCACCCAGTGGACCGGGGTGCTGAACTTCCAGGACCTGCTGCACGACGGACTGTTCTGGGACTCGTTCCGGATCGGCCTGGTGTGGGCGGTCGGCGTCACCGTCCCGCAGTTCGTGCTGGCCCTGGGCCTCGCGCTGCTGCTCAACCAGAACCTGCGGGGGCGGTGGCTGGCGCGGGCGCTGGCGATCATCCCGTGGGCGATGCCCGAGGTGGTCGTCGGCATCATGTGGCGGCTCGTCTACAACCCGGATGCCGGAATCCTCAACGAGACCATCCGCGATCTCGGGCTGGGCGACGGCCGTGACTGGCTGACCGGCCTCGCCACCGCGCTGCCCGCGGTGATCCTGGTCGGGGTCTGGGCCGGCATGCCGCAGACCACGGTCGCCCTGCTGGCCGGCCTGCAGAACACCCCGCACGAACTCCACGAGGCCGCCGCCCTGGACGGCGCGGGTGCCTGGCGCCGCTTCCGTACGGTCACCTGGCCGGCGCTCAGGCCGGTCGCCCTCTCCATCACCGCGCTCAACTTCATCTGGAACTTCAACTCCTTCGCCCTGGTCTATGTGCTGACCAACGGCGGTCCCGGCGGCCGCACCCGGCTGCCGATGCTCTTCGCGTACGAAGAGGCCTTCCGGTACGGACAGTTCGGCTACGCCGCGGCGATGGGCTGCGTGATGGTCGCGGTGATCTCCGTGATCCTCGCCGTGTACCTCGTAGGACGGCTCGGGGGAGGCGAGGACCGATGAACATGCGTACCCGCAGGTCCGTGCGCGCCGGGCAGTACCTCGCGCTGCTCTGCTACCTGGTCTTCCTGGCGTTCCCGTTCCTCTGGCTGATCTCCACCGCCTTCAAACCGGCGCCCGAGCTGGGCTCACTGCACCCGACCTGGATCCCGCACCACCCGACGCTCGACAACTTCCGGGCCGCCTTCGACGAGCAGCCGCTGCTGCGGGCCGCCGCCAACTCGCTGATCGCCGCCGTCTCGGCCGGGATCATCGCGGTCGTCATCGCCACCCCGATGGCCTATGTGATGGCCCGCCACCGCTCGCGGCTCTCCGCCGCCGCCACCGGCTGGGTCGTGGTCAGCCAGGCGTTCCCGTTCGTCCTGCTGATCATTCCGCTGTTCCTGGTGCTCAAGTACCTGCATCTGATCAACACGCTGTGGGGGCTGATCATGGTGTACGTCGTGTGGTCGCTGCCGTTCGCGCTCTGGATGCTGGTCGGATACGTACGGGCCGTGCCGCCCGAACTGGAGGAGGCGGCGGCGGTCGACGGCGCGAGCCGGCTGCGGACGCTCGTCTCGGTCACCGCACCGCTGCTGGCCCCCGGGATCGTCGCCACCGCGCTCTTCGCCTTCATCACCGCGTGGAACGAGTTCTTCTTCGCGCTCGTCCTGCTCAAGACACCGGAGAAGCAGACCTTGCCGGTCGTACTGACCCACTTCCTCGGCGCGGAGGGTGCGAGCGACCTGGGACCGCTCGCCGCCGCCGCGTTCCTCGCCACCCTCCCCTCGCTCGTCCTCTTCGCGGTCATCCAGCGCCGGATCACGGGCGGCATGCTGGCCGGGGCGGTGAAGAGCTGATGCGCGCAGTGGTACGTACGGCAGCCGCGGCGGCCACCGCACTGGCCCTGCTGCTCACCGGGTGCGGTGGTGGCGGCGGCCGGACGGACGGCAGGATCACGATCCGCTTCCAGTCGCTGGCCTGGCAGAAGGAGTCCGTCGACGCCAACAAGCAGCTGGTGAAGGAGTGGAACGCGAGCCATCCCGATGTCCGGGTCCAGTACGTCCAGGGCAGCTGGGACAGTGTCCACGACCAGCTCCTCACCTCGTTCGAGGGGGACGAGGCACCCGACGTCATCCATGACGCGTCCGACGACCTCGCGGACTTCGCCTACGGCGGCTACCTCGCCGACCTGCGCACCCTGTTGCCGGACCGGCTCACCGCCGACATCCCGAAGCGGAGCTGGAGCACCAGCACCTTCGACGGCGGCGTCTACGGCGTTCCCTTCCTCCAGGAACCGCGCGTCCTGATCGCCAACACCAAGATCCTCAAGGCCTCCGGGGTCCGCATCCCGACCCCGGAGAAGCCCTGGAGCTGGACGGAGTTCAGACAGGTCACCAAGAAGCTCACAGGGAAGGGCCGTTACGGAATCGCCTGGCCGCTCAAGGAGCCGGTCTCCGTCACGCTCAACCTCGGCCTCTCCGCCGGCGGTGAGCTGTTCCACCGCGGCGCCGACGGAAAGGTCGCGCTCGCCATGGACGACGGCGATCTCGTCGTCCCCCGGACCATCCACGACCAGGTCAACACCGATCACAGCGCCGCCCGTACGGCGCTCGGCATGGGCGGCGGCGACACCCTTCCCGGTCTCTTCGGCGGTAGGTACGCCATGGTGCCGCTGGGGTTCTCCTTCCGTCAGCAGGTGGTCGAACAAGCCCCGAAGGGCTTCGAGTGGACGGTGCTGCCCGCCCCGGCCGGGAGCGCGGGCCTGGCCCAGGGGGTGAGCCCGCAGACCCTGTCCGTCGCCGAGGACAGCCCGCACAAGAAGGAGGCCGTGGAGTTCCTGGACTTCCTGCTGCGACCGGCGAACATGGTGCGCCTCGCCAAGGGGGACTGGATGCTGCCCACCGGCAGGGAGGCGCTGGCGGACCCATCGCTGCACACCGCGGACCGGGGCTGGGCGACCGGCGTCGCCCTCGCGGGCGCACTGCGTTCCGCGCCCGCCCAGTCCGTGCGCGGCTACCCCGAGTGGAAGGACAAGGTCGCCACCCCCGCGTTCCAGGAGTACTACAGCGGCGCGATCGACGCGGCCGAACTGAGGAAGCGTCTGGTCGAGGACGGGAACCGGGTGCTGGCCCGCTACCAGCGCTGAGCAGTGCCCCTTCTTGGTGTCTCAGGTCGGCCCCCCGCCGCCGGCCACCGGGTTCGGGGGTCTTGCCGCCCGTTACGCCCGCGCCGCCCGCCCGTCCTCCGGGGCCGGAGACCGCCGCTGAGCGGCGAGAACACGTCAACTGACGGCAGATGTAAAAGAGCTGGTCCGGCTTGGGTGCTGTTGGCCGGTTTCTTATTACGAAACCTTGTTGAGTAAGTTACAGGCGGATGAAGGTCTTGATCTGAGCGCGTCAATAAGCGAGGGTTTCGAGCCAGCCCCCGGAGATCTTCCGGCCGAGGGCCAATCCCCCCACAAGGAATGACGAGGAGACCCCTCTTCATGGCACTTCACAAGCGCACCCACCGGATCAAGCTCACCGCCGCGATCACCGCGGTGGCCGCCGCGGCCGGCATCACCCTGCTGGGCAGCCCCATGGCCGGAGCGGCGCCCGCCCCCGCCACGGGCAAGATCTACGGTGCCGACGCGGCAACCGCCGTGTCCGGCAGCTACATAGTCATGCTGGACCACAAGGCCGACAAGGCGAAGCTTGCCAAGGAGTACGGCGGCAAGCTGAAGCGCAACTACAGCTCCGCCATCAACGGCTTCTCCGCCAGCGGTCTTTCGCAGACCGAGGCCAAGCGGCTCGCCGCCGACCCGTCGGTCTCCAAGGTCGTCCAGAACAAGAAGTTCCACGTCGACGCCACCCAGGCCAACCCGCCGTCCTGGGGTCTGGACCGCATCGACCAGACCGAGACCGCGGGCGACAACGCGTACACCTACCCGGACAGCGCGGGCGAGGGCGTGACCGCGTACGTCATCGACACCGGTGTCCGCATCACCCACGAGGAGTTCGAGGGTCGGGCCAGCTACGGCTACGACGCCGTGGACGACGACGACACCGCCGACGACGGCTACGGCCACGGAACCCATGTCGCCGGCACCATCGCCGGTGCGACGTACGGCGTCGCCAAGAAGGCCAAGATCGTGGCCGTCCGCGTCCTCGACGACTCGGGTTCCGGCACCACCGAGCAGGTCGTCGCCGGCATCGACTGGGTCACCGCGAACCACGAGGGTCCGTCCGTCGCCAACATGAGCCTCGGCGGCGGCGCGGACGAGGCGCTCGACGCGGCGGTCCAGAAGTCCATCGCCTCCGGAGTCACCTACGGCGTGGCTGCCGGCAACGAGTCGGGCGACGCCGCCGAGAGCTCCCCGGCGCGCGTCCCGGAGGCCATCACGGTCGCCTCCTCCACGGTGGACGACGAGCAGTCGTCGTTCTCCAACTACGGCTCGCTGGTGGACATCTACGCCCCGGGCTCGGACATCACCTCGGCGTGGAACGACAGTGACACCGGGACCGACACCATCTCCGGTACGTCCATGGCGACTCCGCACGTCGTCGGTGCCGCCGCCCTCTACCTGGCGGGACACCCGGACGCCGCCCCGGCGGACGTCTCCACGGCACTGACCGACGGAGCCACCCCGGACGCCATCACCAACGCCACCGCAGGCACGGCGAACAAGCTCCTGAAGGTCGTTGAGTAGCAGCACTGCCACCTGAACCGGCGGCCGCCGCGCCCTCCCCCACGGGGCGCGGCAGCCGTACGGCTCGGGCTGATCGTCCTATGGTGTGCCCATGACGATGTACGCGGCGCTGCTGCGCGGGATCAATGTGAGTGGCCACCGCAAGGTCCCCATGGCCGAACTCCGCACGCTGCTCACCGGACTCGGCCACGGCGACGTCGGGACGTACCTGCAGAGTGGCAACGCGGTCTTCAGCAGCGGGTCCGGCGATGAGAACACCCTCGCGGCGCAGCTGGAGCGGGCCATCGAGGAGCAGTTCGGCTTCTCGGTGGAGTGCCTGGTGAGGGACGCCGCCTACCTCGCCGCCGTTGCCGGCGCCTGCCCGTTCCCGGCCGCCGGGCTCCAGGGCAGGCAACTGCACGTCACGTACTTCGACCGGCCGGTCGACACCGCCCGCTTCGCCCCGCTGGACGCCGCCGCCTTCCGCCCCGAGGAGTTCCGGCTCGGTGACCGCGCCCTCTACCTCTACGCCCCCGACGGGCTGGGGCGCTCCAAGCTCGCCGCCGCCCTCTCCCGGCCCTCCCTCAACAAGGGCATCACCGGCACCTCACGCAACTGGAACACCGTCACCCGACTCGTCGAGATGACCGGAGGCGAGGCGTGAGCGAGCCGTCGCCCGGCGTGGCCGCGGCGGTCGAGGGTGAACTCCGCCTCCTCGACCCGCTGGTGCGGGCCTCCACCGAACTCCTGGTCCAGGTCCTGCACCCCGACTTCCACGAGGTCGACACTACCGGCAGGCACTGGGGCCGCGACAAGGTCATCGCCTCGCTCATCACCGGCACCGCCGCACGCCCCGGGCAGCTCACCGCCTCACGCATGCGCGGGGTCCAGCTCGCGGACGGGCTCGTCCACGTCACCTTCGACACCGAGGCCAAGGGAAAGCGCGCCCACCGCAGTTCACTGTGGAGGCTCACCGCCACCGGCTGGCTGCTCTACTACCACCAGGCCACTCCCTTCGTCACCGGACCGGAGACCGACAGCCCCTGAGCGGCAGCAGCGGCACCGACAGCGGCAACCGTCAGCGACGGGGCGTCCGCCGGGCCCGCGCCGCCCACCGGCCGTCCGTACGGGAGATCCGCACCGGATGACCGAAGCAGTCGCTTACCTGGTCCGTGGTCAGCACCTCGTCCGCCGGACCCGAGGCCACACACCGCCCGCCGCGCAGCAGCATCGCATGGCTGGTGGAGGCGGGCAGCTCCTCCAGATGATGGGTGACCAGCACCGTCGCCAGCTCCGGATGCTCCTCGCGCAGCGCGTCCAGACTGTCCAGCAACTGCTCCCGGGCGGCCAGATCGAGACCCGTGGCCGGCTCGTCGAGCAGCAGCAGCCGGGGCTGCGGCATCAGTGCGCGGGCGATGAGCGTACGGCCCCGCTCGCCCTGCGACAGCGCGGGCCAGCGCGACCCCTCCTTGCCGCCCATGCCCAGCATCTTCAGCAGCCGCTCCGCCCGCTCCCGCTGCTCCGGGCCTGCCGACCAGCGCGGCACCGGCTCGACCGAGTTGGTCAGCCCCGTCAGCACCACCTCGTTCACCGAGAGCGGGGAGCGCAGCGGATGGCGCGGATCGACATGCCCCAGCAGCGTCCGCAGCTCCCGCAGATCGACCCGCCCCAGGGTGCGGCCCAGCACCTCCACCGTGCCCCGGGTGGGGTGCCTGATCGCGCCGAGCAGCCCCAGCAGAGTGCTCTTGCCCGCGCCGTTGGCACCGAGCAGCGCCCAGTGCTCCCCGCTGCGCACCGTCATCGAGACCGAGTCGAGCAGGATCTTGCCGTCCCGTACGAGCGTGACGCCGTCGGCCCTGATCACCGGAACCGGGGCCGTGGGCGAGGAGGTGGCGAGAGGGGCGGTGGTGGTCACGTGCGGTTACTCCTTCATGCGGATGCGAGCGCCTCCAGGAGGCTCATGTCCTCGGTCGACAGCGAGATCTCCCCGGCCCGGAGGTTCTCCGCGAGATGACCGGGCGAACCGGTGCCCGGAGTCGGGCACAGGGCGGGGGAGTGGTGCAGCAGCCAGGCGAGGGCGATCTGCCCCCGGGTGGCACCGTGGCGTTCCGCGATCCCGGCGAGCGCCGCGGCGTCCTCGCCGGTCAGCGCGCCGTTCGCCAGCGGGAACCAGGGCAGGAAGGCCAGGCCGTGGGCCTCGCACACCTTCAGGACCGCGTCCGAGGAACGGTCCAGGAGATTGAACCGGTTCTGCACCGAGGCGATCCCGGTCAGGGAGAGCGCCTGCTCCAGCTGGTCGGCGGCAAGGGTGTCCAGACCGATGTACCGGATCTTACCCTCCTGCCGCAGCGCATCCAGAGCGCCCAGCTGCTCGGCCATCGGCACCTGCGGATCCAGCCGGTGCAGCTGGTAGAGGTCGATCCGGTCGGTCCGCAGCCGGCGCAGGCTGGACTCGCACATCGCCCGCAGGTCCTCGGGCCGCCCCGCGATGTGCCAGGTGCTGTCACTGGTGCGCACGACACCGCCCTTGGTCGCGATCACCAGATCGTCGCGGTACGGGTGCAGTGCCTCGGCGACCAGCTCCTCCGCGACCCCGGGGCCGTAGTTGTCGGCCGTGTCGACCAGGGTCACGCCCTGGTCGACCGCCGCCCTGAGCACGGCCAGCGACCTCTGCCGGTCCGCTGGAGGCCCCCAGTACCCGGGGCCGGTCAGCTGCGCGGTGCCGTAGCCGAGACGGCGCACGGGCAACTCGCCGCCGAGGAGGAAGGTGTCACCCGGGGATCTGGACTCGTTGGACATGGAGAGACAGTAATCCACCCGCTGACTGTCGCTTTTCTTCAATATCCGGGACGGGCCTCAGCCCTAGCCTGAGGCGTATGAAGACCGAGTACGCCCATATGTCCGAATGCGCCGCAGAGGCGGCCCGGGTCGCCCGCGCCGTCCGTCCCGTACAACTCGACAGCTCCGCCACTCCCTGCGAGGGCTGGGACGTCCGCGGGCTCGTCAACCACTGGGTGCTCTACACCTCCCACGGCATGGAACACCGCGCCCGGCGCACGGAGATCCCCGAGGAGCTCAGCACGCGTGACTTCACGGCGGAGGCCGACTGGGCCGAGCGGTACGCGGCCCAGCTGGACCGCGCCGTCGCCGCCTGGTCGGACCCGGCCGCCTGGGAGGGCACCATCGGCCAGGGCGACTCGGCCTCCCCGGCCGCGGACACCGCCGGGATGCTCATCATGGAGACGGCGCTGCACGGCTGGGACGTCGCACGGGCCACCGGTCAGGAGTTCCGGCTCTCTGCCGGGACGGCCGGCTACGTACTGCGGGCCGTGGAGAAGACGGCCGAGCTCTACCGGCGGTACGGGGGCTTCGCCGCGGAGATCAGCGGCGGGCAGCCGGTGTCCGGCTTCGAGCGGGCCCTCGTCCTCAGCGGCCGCGACCCGCAGTGGGCAGCCGCCTGAAAGTGGCCCAGCCCGGCAGCTGCTGAATGGCCCGGGGGACTGCGCCACCAGCTGGCTAGGCTCATCGCATGACCACTCACCGCAGCCCGGAGAGCACTCCGGAGCACAGCCAGGAAAGCAGCCGGGACACGGGCAGGACCGTCGTCGACTTCTGGTTCGACCCGGCCTGCCCGTTCGCCTGGATCACCTCCCGCTGGATGCTGGAGGTGGAGCAGCGGCGCGATATCGAGCTCCGATTCCATGTGATGAGCCTCTACCTGCACAACACCGGCAACGAACTCCCCGACTGGTACCGCGCGCTGGTCGACAAATCGATCGGACCGGTGCGGGTCGCCGCGGCCGCGGCAGAGCAGCACGGCGAGGCGGTCCTGCGCGATCTGTACACCGCCTACGGCACCCGGATCCACCAGCGGAAGAACGAGGACTTCGACGAGGTGGTCGCCCAGTCCCTCGACGAGCTGGGCCTGCCCGCCGCGCTGGCCGCCGCCGCCCACGTGGAGACGTACGACGAGGCGCTGCGGCGCAGCCACGACGCGGGCAAGGACCCCGAGGCGGACGCGTATGTGGGTACGCCCACCCTCCACGTCGACGGGACCGTCTGGTTCGGCCCGGTACTGCGCGCGGTGCCGCGCGGCGAGGAGGCCGCGAGGCTGTTCGACAGCTTCCGGGTGCTCGCCGGCTACGACGACTTCTTCGAGCTCAAGCGCACCCGCACGGGCGGCCTCGACGTGGGCTGAACAGGGGTTCGTGGCCCGGACTACGCGCTGAGCGACGCCATCGCGGCGGAGGCCGGCACCCGGGCCTCGTCGTACCGGTCCAGCAGCAGCCGCGCCAGCTCCGGCGACGGGCCCAGCACCCCGGCCAGGACATCCGCACCGGCCTCGGCCGCACCCGCCGCGATGCGGTCCGGGAGGCGGCCGTGCGCGATCACGTAAGGGGCCACCGCGACCCTTCGCACACCCTCCGCCCGCAGGGCCCGTACCGCGTCCTCGGTACGGGGGTGGCCGCCGGCCGATACAGCGGAGGCGAACGCAGGCCGTACGGAACACCAACCGGTGTGCCGCAGCTTCCGCGCGATTTCAGCGATCACCGCGATCGCCTCCGGGTCGGTGGAGCCCGCCGAGGCCAGGACGAGCCCGGTCGAGCCTCTGTCGCCGGGGTGGACCCCCGCCTCCTCCAGCCGCCGTTCCAGGGCGGAGTTCAGCAGCGGCGAGGGGCCGAGCACCTCGGACTGCCGCACTCGCAGCCGGGGCAGCCTGCCACGGGCCTCCCGCAGTACCGCCGGGATGTCGGACTTGGCGTGGAAGGCCCGGGTGAGCAGCAGCGGAAGCGCCACCACATCACTCACGCCCTGCGCGTCCAGCCGTTCCAGGACCCGCGGCACCGACGGCGCGTTGAAGTCCAGGAACCCGGTCTCCACCCGCAGCGCCGGCCGTAGCGCCCGTACCCGCGCGGTGAGCGCGTGCACGGTCGCGGCGTGCCGGGGATCGCGGCTGCCGTGGGCGATGACGAGAAGGACAGGAGAAGTCATGCCGTCCTCTCAGCTCTTGACGAGGAGACCGCGGCTGCGCAGCACCCACCGCTCCAGCGGGCTGAAGATGAGCAGGTCGATGGCGATGCCGACGATCAGGATCAGGAAGATGGCGAGGAAGACCATCGACATGCTGCTGGTCTCGCGGCCCTGCTCCAGCAGCTGTCCCAGGCCCACGCCCAGATCGGGCGAGGAGGCGATGATCTCCGCGGCCATCAGCGAGCGCCAGGAGAAGGCCCAGCCCTGCTTCAGACCGGCCAGATAGCCGGGCAGCGAGGCCGGCAGCACGATGTGCCAGGTGCCCCGAAGCCCGGTGGCGCCCAGTGTCTTGCCGGCCCGCAGGTGCAGCGGCGGGATCTGGTCGACACCGGCGACGAGCCCGTTGGCGATCGACGGGACGGCGCCCAGCAGGATCACCGCGTACATCATCGTGTCGTCCAGGCCCAGCCAGATGACCGCGGGCGGCACCCAGGCCACCGAGGGCAGCGACTGCAGACCCGAGAGGACCGGGCCGATCGCCGCGCGCACCACCTTCACCCGGGAGACCAGCAGCCCGAGCGGGGTGCCGATGACGAGCGCGAGGAGGAAGCCGAGGAGGCCGCGCGAGACGCTGGTCCAGATGTAGCCGAGCAGGGTGCCCTGGGCCCAGGCGTCGGACACCTCGGACCAGACCTGGGACGGCGAGGGCAGCTTGTAGTCGTCGGTGACCTTCGCCCAGATCAGGATCTGCCAGATGATGAGCACCAGAGCGACGGCCACCACCGGAGGCAGCACCTTCTGCGTCAGTACCTGGCGCACCGGGGTCCGGCTGATCCGTACCGCGTCGAGAGCGTCGAGCCCCGCTTCGAGGCCGGCCATGTCCCGGGCGGCGTCCCCGGGAGAGCCGCCCCCGGCGGTGCTGCCCTTGGCGGTGGTCTCAGTGCTGGCCATGTCGGCGGATCTCCCCACGCAGTTGTTCGGTGATCTCGACGGAGAGCTCCGCCACGGCGGTGTCCTCGATGCGGCGCGGCTGCTCGATGTCGACCGTCCACTCCCGGGCGATCCGGCCCGGCCGCGAGGAGAGCAGCACGACCCGCTCGGCGAGCCGGACCGCCTCGCGCACGTTGTGCGTGACGAAGAGGACCGAGACGTTCGTCTCGCGCCAGATCCGGGTCAGCTCGTCGTGCAGCACATCCCGGGTGATGGCGTCGAGCGCGGCGAACGGCTCGTCCATCAGCAGTAGTTGGCTGTCCTGGGCGAGCGCGCGGGCCATCGCCACCCGCTGCCGCATGCCGCCCGAGAGTTCGTGCACCCGCTTGCCGTACGCCCCGCCCAGGCGGACGAGTTCGAGCAGCCGCTCCGCCTCCGCGCGACGGTCCGGCTTCGGTACGCCGCGCAGCCGCAGCGCGAGTTCGATGTTCTTGCCCGCGGTCAGCCACGGGAAGAGGGCGTGCTCCTGGAACATCAGGGCCGG
>CBRG010000211.1 GCA_000470535.1 Streptomyces sp. AW19M42 | reverse complement strand
GCTGGTTCTACTGGGCGGACAAACTGGGCCTGATGGTCTGGCAGGACATGCCGGCGATGAACACCGTCAACCCGTCGGCCGCCGCCCGCACCGAGTACGAGCACGAGATGAAGGAGATGATCGACGAACACTCCAGCCACCCGTCCGTCGTCATGTGGGTCACCTTCAACGAGGGCTGGGGCCAGTACGACGAGGCCCGCATCGCCGACCAGGCCAAGTCCTGGGACCCGACGCGCCTGGTCAACAGCATGTCCGGGATCAACCTGGGCGTGGACGGCGGCACCGGGGACATCATCGACGAGCACGGCTACCCGAGTCCGGCGCTGCCGAAGCCGGACGGTCAACGTGCCCTGATCAGCGGTGAGTACGGCGGACTGGGTCTGGCGGTCCCGGGCCACGCCTGGGCCGTGCAGCAGTCGTACATCGCCGTCGACCCGGCCACGTACACGGACGACTACCTCGCCAAGCTCGACGAGGTGCACGCGCTGGCCTGCAAGGGCGGCAACGGCGCGGTGTACACGCAGATCTCGGACGTCGAGGGCGAGTTGAACGGTCTGCTCACCTATGACCGCAGGGTCGTCAAACCCGATGTGAAGAGGGTGCACGACGCCCAGCAGGCGTTGATCCACGACGCCTCGCAGCCCGTCGTGGCGGGATGCCCCACCGGCTGATCCGTACGACCCGCTCCGGCCCGGCCCTCGCGGGCGGGCCGGAGCGGGTCGGTCCGCCCTCTTGACGGGGGCTGACGGGGAACCAAGAATGATCGCGCTCTGACAACGTTGTCCGAAGGAGTTTTCCCATGCACCGGACCCCACGGCCGCGACTGCGCGGCCCGGCGGCCGCACTCGCGGCCGCAGCCCTCCTGGGCGGTGTCCTCACCACGGGGGCCACGGCCGAGGCCGCCCCGCGCGACGGACGGCTGACCGATCTGGTCAACCCGTTCATCGGCACCCAGAACGAGGGCAACACCTACCCCGGCGCCTCCGCGCCCTTCGGCATGGTGCAGCTCTCTCCGGACACCGGCCACAACACCGGTTACGACTACGGCGAGAACCACATCCGCGGCTTCTCCGCCGTGCACCTCTCCGGTGTCGGCTGCGGACTCGGCGGCGATCTGCCGACCCTGCCCACCACCGGCGACGTCACCGAGACCGACTACGCGAAGTACGCGGCCGAGTTCAGCCACGACGACGAGAAGGCGAGCCCCGGCTACTACAAGGTCGGGCTCAAGACCGGCATCGACGCCGAGCTGACCGCCACTCAGCGCACCGGGGTGCAGCGCTACACCTTCCCGGCCACCGACAAGGCCAACGTCCTGCTCAACGCGGGCCAGTCGCTGCACAAGACGCTCTCGTCCGAGGTCGAGATCCTGGACAGCCGTACCGTGCGCACCGCGATCACCGGCAGCGGCTTCTGCCAGGACACCAAGCCGTACACGGTCTACACTGTCACCCACTTCGACCGGCCGTTCACCACCTCCGGCACCTGGAACGGTGACACCGTCACCGAGGGCTCGAAGAAGTCCTCCGCCACCGATGCCCGCAACGGCGCCTGGCTGCGCTTCGACACCAGCAAGGACCGCACGGTCGAGGCCACCACGGCGCTGAGCTACGTCGACGCCAAGGGCGCCGCGCTCAACCTCCGCGCCGAGGGTGGCCGCAGCTTCGACCGCGTCGAGCGCGCCGTGCAGCGCGACTGGGAGGACCGCCTCGAAGGCGTGAAGGCCCAGGGCGGCAGCGACGAACTCCGCCGCACCTTCTACTCCTCCCTCTACCGGTCCTTCCTCGCGCCCAACGTCGGCAGCGACGTGGACGGCCGCTACACCGGCTGGGACCAGAAGAAGCACCGCGCTGTTTCCGGCAAGGGAACTTTCACCTATTACCAGAACTGGTCGCTCTGGGACACCTACCGCACCCAGGCCCAGCTCCTCTCGCTGCTCGCCCCGCGTGAGTCCCGCGACATGGCGATATCGGTCCTGCGGATCGACGCCGAGAGCGGCTGGCTGCCCAAGTGGGGCTACGGCACGGTCGAGACGAACATCATGACCGGCGACCCGGTCACCCCCTTCCTCACCAACGCCTACCAGCAGGGCCTGCTGAAGGGGTACGAGGAGGAGGCCTACCGAGCCCTGAAGAAGAACGCCGACGGCGTGCCGCCCACCGCCTCCGCACCGGTCGGCCGGGAGGCCAACGCCGAGTACCTCAAGGACGGCTTCGCCCCGTACGTCAAGGACCGCGAGCACGCCAAGCCCGGCGACTCCGACTACGACCACGGCGCCTCCGCCACCCTGGAGTACGCCCTGTCCGACGGGATGCTCGCCGAGATGGCCCGCGACCTCGGCCACAAGGCCGACGCTGCCCGCTACGACGCCCGCGCCCAGAACTACCGGGAGATCTTCGACCCGTCGACCGGCTTCTTCCGCGCCCGCGACGCCGCCGGAGCCTTCACCGGACCGGTCGACCCGGCCGAGAGCGAGGGTTTCCACGAGGGCACGTCCTGGCAGTACCAGTGGATGGTGCCGCAGGACATCCCCGGCATGGTCGACCTGATCGGCGGCAAGGACGCCGCCAACCAGCGGCTCGACTCCTTCTTCGCGTACGACAAGCTGCTGGCCGACCCCGCGAAGACCGCCCGTGAGGTCTGGGTCAACGGCCCGTACGCGTACTACAACGCCGACAAGTACAACCCGCAGAACGAGCCCGACCTCATCGCCCCGTACACCTACCTCTCCACCGGTCAGCCGTGGAAGACGACCGATGTGGTCCACGCGGCCCTGACGCTCTTCACCAACGGCCCGACCGGGATGACGGGCAATGACGACCTTGGCACCATGTCCGCCTGGATGGTGCTGTCCTCGATCGGGGTCTTCCCGGTCCAGCCCGGCACCGACACCTGGGGCCTGTCGACACCCGCGTTCGAGCGCGTCGACATCAAGCTCGACCGCCGGTACTACCCGCGCGGCTCGCTCACGGTGAGCGCCCCGGGCGCCTCGGACACCGACCGCTACATCCAGTCGGCCCGGCTCGACGGTGCGAAGCAGACGCGCACCTACCTGACCACGGACGACATCCGCTCGGCCCGCTCGCTCTCCTTCACGGTGGGCGACGCACCGTCGGCCTGGGGCACCTCGCCCGAGGACGCTCCGCCCGCACTCGGCTGACCCGGTCGATCCGCGGCAACGCCGGGCGCCCTTCCCCCGCACCACGGGGGGAAGGGCGCCCGGCGTTCGCGGTTCAGCGGTTCAGCGGGGGGCGGATCGCCTCGGCGACGGTCGCGAAGACCGGCAGCGCGCTGTCGAGGCCCAGTACCCCGATGAGCCGCTCCATGAACGGGGACGGCTCCGCGAGCCGCAGCCGGGGACCCAGCAGGGTCTGCCCCTGGAGCAGCACGTTCACCGTCGTCGAGTCCGCGAAACTCACGTCGGAGAGGTCGACGACGACGGGGCCTTCCTCGCCCGCGGCCGCGCTCTCCAGGGCCGCGCCGAGCGGGGCGACGTTGTCCATGTCGAGGTCACCGGCCACGGCGAGCACCAGCGCTCCCCGGTCCTGCCGTGGGACGATTCTCATGGCTCTGTCGGCACTGGGGGATGGGAGCACGGTCACCTCATGACGCACTGGACAGCGGGAAGAACCCTGGTTGACGAGGACGGTCCGGTGCATGTCCGTCCCTGCTCACGGCGGGTGAAGGCCAACGATAGAAGCAACAGTTGCCAGTTGACAACATTCTCCATGAGGTAACAATCTGTACTTGAATGATCAATGGACGCATCCCCTCGGGGAGCGCCTCGGAAACGCGGAAGCAGGGGCTCGATGAAGCTAGGCGCTGTCCGCGATGTCGTCACGGAGCCGGCCCCCGGTGAGCCGTTGCGCCGCGGCAGAACGGAAGGCGGCCAGCCCCCCGGCGAGCGCCGCCACGTCGGAGGGCTGCATCCGCTCCAGCACGGCCGAGAGCTCGCGCGTGCGGATCGCCCGATACTCCTCCAGCAGGGCGCGGCCCCGCCCGGTCAGCCACAGCTCGACCTCACGGCGGCTCGTCGGGCTTGGGTCCCGCTGCACGAGGCCCATGGCCTCCATCCGGTCACAGAGGCGGCTCACCGACGGAGCCCGCGAGCCGAGCGCCTCACCGAGCGAGCGGAGGTTGCTGCCCTCCTGCTTCTCGATGACGAGGAGGGCCCGCAGCTGCGAGGGCGACACGGTGCCCGGAGGTGCGGCCTCCTGGCCGCGGCCCCACAGCACCTCCAGCAGTTCCGATGCGGCACACACGTCCTCGGACACGAGCTCAAGGCTGTGAGGAGGATCGGTACGGTGGCGCATCCATGCACTCTTTCATCCGGCACACCCTCCTGTCAGCCCGGCCCCCGCCCCACGACCCGAAGAGGAATGAGCGCAAGACCGTGAACGTCCGTCCCGAAATCGAGAGAACCGTACGCGCGGCCGCACCGCACGCCCTGGTCGAGGCGGTGCGCACCGCACTCGCCGCGGCGTACGACGCCCGGTCCGTGGAACTGCTGCTGGCGGACTACGGAATGACGGTACTCAAGCCGGTCGGCTCCGCGCCGGGGCGCGGACGCACCCTGTCGATGCACAACAGCGCGCAGGGCAGGGCGTTCGGCAGCCAGCTCCCGCACGAGGAGCCGGCGGGCCGCGGCGGCGCCGTCGACCACCACTTTCCCGTGACGGTACGGGGTGAGCGCCTCGGTATCCTCACCGTCCGCCTCCCGGCAGGATGTTCCACCCTGCGGACCATGGACGAGCTGGCGCAGGTGGCCGACCTGCTGGGCCACGAGATCATCGTCGCCGAACGGGACACCGACCTGTACCAGGGCGCCCGCCGTATCGCCCGGCTCACCCTGGCGGCAGAGATGCAGTGGCAGCTGCTCCCCGCCCGCGCGTTCATCGCGGCCGAGTACGCCATCGGCGCCCAGTTGGAGCCGGCCTACGCCATCCACGGCGACAACTTCGACTGGGCCGCGGACGGCGACCAGCTGACCGTCTCGGTGACCAACGGCATGGGCGAGGGGATTCAGGCCTCCCTGCTCACCAACCTCGCCGTGAACGCCCTGCGCAACGCCAGAAGGGCCGGCATCGGCATCGCGGACCAGGCCGCACTCGCCGACCAGGCGCTCTACGACCAGCACCGCGGCGGCGCCCATGTGTCGACCCTGCTGCTCCGCTTCGACCTCGCCACCGGAACGGTCGGCGCGGTGGACGCCGGCTCACCGCAGCTGTGGCGGCTGCGCGGCAGGAGGGTCACCCGGGTCGAACTGGACGCGCAGCTGCCGCTCGGCATGTTCGAGGAGTCGCGGTACGACGTCCAGTACCTCCAGCTGGCCCCCGGCGACCGGCTGCTGCTCGTCAGCGACGGGGTGTACGACACCGTCTCGCCGCTCGGTGAGCCCTACGTGCAGCGGGGCCTTGCCAGGGCGGTCCTCGCGACGCGGCTGCTGCCCGCGGCCTCGGTGCCGGGCGCCGTACTGCGCGAGCTCGCGGACTACCGCGTATCGGACCCGCTCGACGACGCGCTGGTCGTCTGCATCGACTGGTTCGGCAGACACGACGGCGAAGGCTGACCGTCGGGGGTCCGTGGACCGCCGGGGCGTCCCTGATCAGCTGCTGAGGGTGAACTCCGCGCGGATGCGCTTACCGACGGGTACCCGCTCGGCCGTCAGCCGGTCGCACAGGGCGACCACGATCTCCATGCCGTGACCGCCCAGCCGGCTCGGGTCGGGGGAGTAGAAGACCGGGAGCGCGCTGCTGCTGTCGTACACGGTGACGCTGATCCGCTCGGCCGTGCCCTCCAGCTCCAGCAGATAGGGGCCGTGGCTGTAGCGGTCGGCGTTGGTGACCAGTTCGCTCACGGCCAGCATCAGATCGTTGCGGGTGTGGGTGCCGAGCACGGCCATCCACTCGGAGACGAGCCGCGCGAGAAAACGGTCGGCCAGAGCCCGCGCCAGAGCGATGCACCCGGGCTCGCCGTCGAACACCTCGGCGGCGTGCAGTGTCTCCGAGGGCGGACGACTCATCGGGGAGTCGTCCGGCCGGGAGATGGCCTGATCGTTCATGTGCTCCAGCCAGGGCGCTGCGGGGAGGCCGCGTGGGCCTCTTTTCTCGCTGCTCGTCTACCCGCGCCGGGAGATAGCACTCCCGGCCGGTGTCAGCAGATTCTACGCACGTCCGGGCAGCCGGACCACGGTCACGAAGAACTCGTCGATCTGGCGGACCGCCGCGATGAACTGATCGAGGTCGACCGGCTTCGTGACATAGGCGTTGGCGTGCAGTTTGTAGCTGCGCAGGATGTCCTCCTCCGCGGAGGACGTCGTCAGCACGACCACGGGAATCAGGGAGAGTTCCGGGTCCTGCTTGATCTGCTCCAGCACCTGGCGCCCGTCGTACTTGGGCAGGTTCAGGTCGAGCAGGATCAGATCGGGGCGCGGGGCCTCGCCGTGCTCACCGCGGCGGTAGAGGAAGTCGAGCGCCTCCTGTCCGTCACGGACCACGTGGAGGGTGTTGCGGATCTTGTTGTCCTCGAACGCCTCACGCGTCATCAGCTCGTCACCGGGGTCGTCCTCGACGAGCAGGACCTCGATGGGCTGTGCGGGATGGGTCACGCGGCATCTCCGGGGATCTCGGCGGGTGAGGCGGCTTCGGCCGGGGAACCGTCGTCCTCGGCAGGCAGGCTGAAGTGGATGCGGGTGCCCCGGCGGGGCTCGGGATCAAGCCAGATCCGGCCGCCGTGGAACTCGATGATCTTGCGGCAGAGGGCCAGTCCGATTCCCGTGCCGTCGTACTCGTCACGGGCGTGCAGACGCTGGAAGATCACGAAGACCTTCTCGGCGAACTCGGGGGCGATCCCGATCCCGTTGTCCGTCACGGTGAAGTGCCAGACGTCGTCCTCCCGGACACAGCCGACCGTGATCACGCACGGCTCGTCCGGGCGGCGGAACTTCACGGCGTTCCCGATCAGGTTCTGCCAGATCATGGCGAGGGTCGTACCGTCTCCGTTCACCTCGGGCAGCGGGTCCTCGCGTACGACTGTGGCCTCGGACTCCTCGATGACCAGTGTCAGATTGGCGAGGGCCCGGTCCAGCGAGCGGTCGAGGTCGACGGTGTTCCAGCTGTCGTGGACCCGGCCCACCCGGGAGAAGGTCAGCAGGTCGTTGATGAGCACCTGCATGCGCTTGGCGCCGTCGACCGCGAAGTCGATGTACTGCTTGCCGCGCGCGTCCAGTTCCGTCCCGTAACGCTTCTCCAGGAGCTGGCAGAAGGACGCGACCTTCCGCAGCGGCTCCTGGAGGTCGTGCGAGGCGACGTACGCGAACTGCTCCAGCTCCGAGTTGGAACGGCGGAGCTCCTCCGTCTGCTGGGCCAGCAGTTCCTCCCGCTCCTGGGCGGCGTCGAGCTCCTCGACCAGCCGGCACCGCATGTCCTCGACGGCGCCCGCCACCGCCCGTACGTCGGACGGGCCGCGCACCTCGATCCGGCGGCGGAAGGCGCCGGACCGTACGTGCCGGGAGGCCTCGGCCAGCGAGTGCAGCGGCCGCCCCACCACCCGGTGCAGCAGCAGGCTGAGGGCGATCACGCACATCACGAAGCAGGCCACGAGCGCGATCAGCGTCCGGTCGCGGGTGGCGCGTGCGTCGTTGAGCTGGGCGCGGGCGTGGTCGCGGGCGGTGTCGAGATGTGACTGCTGTGCCGTGTAGAGCCGCCGCAGCGTGTCGAAGGCCGTCTTGCTCGCGGCGGTCCTGTCGGAAGAACGGCTCTGCCTGCCGTCGCGGCGGACGGCGTCGATCAACGGCTCGGCATGCTCCTTGCGCCACTGCGCGGAGGCCGTGGCGATCCGGTCCAGATCACGGGCGTACGGGTCGGCGTCGCCCATCGCGGAACGGACCCGGGCCAGCCGCTGCTGTTCGTCGCGCTTGCCCGTCCCGTAGGGCTGGAGGAAGGTCGGGTCGCCGCTGAGGGCGTAGCCGCGGACCCCGGTCTCCTGGTCGAGCAGCGCGTTCTGCAGTTGGAAGGAGGCGGAGCGGGCGGGCTGGATACGGTCCACCAGTTCGGTGGTCCGGTCGGATATCCGGGCCAGCACGAGTCCGCCGATGACCAGGCAGCCGCACACGACCACGACGAAGCAGGCCAGGATCAGATGGACCCAGTTCTGGACCGACAACCGTGCCAGCCGTCCCGGCAGCAGGGGGGCGTTCGCCGATGTGTCACTGGTCATGAGGTGTCCTGTTCCAGGCGAGATGCAGCACGGCCACGTCGTCGGCGAGGCCGCCGTGGGGAGCCGCCGCGGCGGCGGCTCCGTCGACCAGCGCGTCGATGAACGGGCGGGCCGGCAGCGCGGCGCGGCTCCGGGCCATCGCGAGCAGTCCGTCCTCGCCCAGCCGGGTGTCAGGGCCGGTGTGCCCCTCGAACAGGCCGTCGCTGAAGAGTACGAGAGCGGCGCCGGGCGCCAGCACCAGGTCGGTGGAGATCCACTGACCGTGACCGGGCAGCAGTCCGAGTGCGATGCCGCCCTCCGGCTCCACCCACTCGATGTCGGCGCCCTGGCGCAGCAGCAGCCCCGGGTGCCCCGCCCGCACGATCCGGACGTGGTCCCCGCCGGGTGGGAGGACGAGCGAGGTGACGGTCGCGAAGACATGCGGATCGGACCGCTCGGCGACCAGGATCTCCTCAAGCAGGGCGATCTGTTCCAACTGGTCGGTTCGGCACAGCACGGCCGTGCGCCAGGCCACCCGCAGGCACACCCCCAGCGCGGCCTCCGCCGCGCCGTGCCCCGACACGTCGCCGATCACTGCGTGGACCGTGCCGTCGGATGTCTGCACCACGTCGTAGAAGTCACCGCTGAGCAGACCGTGGGCGCGGCCGGGCTCGTAGCGGGCGACCGCCTCGAAAGTGTCGTCGTTCAGAAGCGGTACGGGCAGCAGCCCCCGTTCGAGGCGGGCGTTCTCCTGGGCCATCTGCTGGTTGGCGCGCAGCGCTGCCGCCGCTCGCTCGACCTGCTTGCGCTGGAGGGCGTAGCGGACGGCGCGGGACAGGGCCTGCGGGTCGAGCCGGCCCTTGACCAGGTAGTCCTGCGCACCGGTGGCCACCGCGTCGAGGCCGGCCTCGGCCTCGGCCAGCCCGGTCAGCACCACGATCGCGGCGTCCGGGGTGGTCGCTACGATCTGCGTGACCGCGCTCAGCCCGTGCACATCGGGAAGGTGCAGGTCCAGCAGGACGCAGACGGGAGTCCGGTGCCCGCGCAGAAAGGTCAGGGCCTCGGTCAGCGTCTTGCACCAGGTGAGCGCGGAGTCCAGCTCGCCGTCGGCGAGCATCTCCTCGACGAGCAGGGCGTCGCCCGCGTCGTCCTCGACCAGCAGGATGGCGGCGTTGACGTCCCACACAGAGGGCCGGCCACCTGGCTGAGCACCGGTCTGGGCTGGGAGAATCGCGCTGACCGGATGCTGCGCGGGGGAGTCAGTATGTGTCTCAGCCACGCCTCACCCTCTCGTTGCGATCGAGCGGGCCGCCCGCCGTCGCCTGGCAGCATATGTGAATGACGCCCGCCCAAGTACGGGCGGGCGTCATTGCGCCGCTGTGAGGCGGTACGTGACGCTTTCAGGTGTCAGATATCACGCCTCGACGGACATCCCGGCACGCAACTGCTTGACGATGCGGGCGAGCAGCCGTGACACATGCATCTGCGAGACGCCGAGCTCGGCGCCGATCTGGGACTGCGTCATCTCCTGGCCGAAGCGCATCCGCACGATGCTGCGCTCGCGCTCGTCGAGCTGTTCCAGCAGCGGCGCCAGCGTGTGGAGGTTCTCGACGGTCTCCATCCCGGGGTCGGCCTCGCCGATCATCTCGGCGAACGACCGCTGGTCGCTCCCGGCGTCGGTCTCGGCCGAGGGGGAGTCCAGCGACCCCGCCGAATAGCCGTTGGCCGCGACGAGGCCCTCGATGATCTCTTCCTCGGGCAGGTCGAGGAGGTCGGCCAGCTCCTTGACGGTCGGATCGCGGTCGAGCTTCGCCGAGAGCTCCTCCTTCGCCTTCGCCAGGTCGACCCGCAGCTCCTGGAGCCGCCGCGGCACGTGCACCGCCCAGGTCGTGTCCCGGAAGAAGCGCTTGATCTCCCCGACGATGTACGGGACCGCGAAGGTCGCGAACTCGACGTCACGGGAGAGGTCGAACCGGTCGATCGCCTTGATCAGCCCGATGGTGCCGACCTGGATGATGTCCTCGGTGTCGTCGCCACCGCGGTTGCGGAACCGTGAGGCGGCGTACCGCACCAGCGAGAGATTCATCTCGATGAGGGTGTTCCGTGCGTACTGGTATTCGTGAGTGCCCTCTTCGAGGACCTGGAGCCGGTCGAGGAACAGCTTCGACAGGGCGCGGGCGTCCTTGGGAGCCACCTTCCCGGTGTCCTCGATCCACGGCAGCTCCGAGGTGCCGGGCTCCGAACGGATGCCGGTCTGCTCGGAGAACGTGCGTGTGGCACCAAGGACTGCGCCGGTCTGCTCCGTCGTGGCCGCCATGTTGTCGCCCCTCCTGCTAGCCAAGTGCTTCAGACGTCGTGTGCCCCGCATCGGCGAGGTCATGCCGAATGGGTGCGATTCATTTTCGCCGTCGTGGCGGCAACGGTCTTGAGTGGCCGTTATGTCCATTTTTATGTGAGTGCCGGTTGGATCCGGGATGTTGCCGGCCCGCATTCGCGGGCACTGTCTTGTATCCGATGCAGGGAGATGCCATGGCGAACAGCGATTCCACGGGCCGTGCGGCGGCCACTGTCACGACCAGGATTCCGGCGAGACTGGACAGGCTCCCCTGGTCGAGGTGGCACTGGATGATCGTGATCGGGCTCGGGACGGTCTGGATCCTGGACGGCCTGGAGGTCACGGTCGTCGGCAACATCGCGAGCCGGCTCTCCGAGGACGGCAGCGGTCTGCCCATCAGTGCCGGCCAGGTCACCGGGATCGCCGCGGCGATGTACGTCGCGGGGGCGTGCTCGGGTGCGCTGGTCTTCGGGTGGCTCACCGACCGCTACGGCAGGAAGAAGCTCTTCCTGATCACGCTCGCCGTCTACCTCCTGGCGACGGCACTCACCGCGGTCTCCTTCTCGGTCTGGTGGTTCTTCCTCTTCCGGTTCCTCACCGGCTTCGGGATCGGAGGGGAGTACGCCGCGATCAACTCGGCCATCGACGAACTCATTCCCAGCAAGTACAGGGGACGTGTCGACCTCATCATCAACGGCAGCTTCTGGCTCGGCGCCGTGGCCGGATCGCTGCTCTCCGTGCTCGCCCTGAACACGTCCATCTTTCCGAAGGACATCGGCTGGCGTCTCACCTTCGCCCTCGGTGTCGTCCTCGGACTCGTCATCCTCCTCGTGCGTCGCCACGTGCCGGAGAGCCCCCGCTGGATGTTCATCCACGGCCGTGACGAGGCTGCGGAGACGCTCGTGGCCGAGGTGGAACGTGAGGTGGAGTCGCAGACGGGACGGAAGCTCCCGGAAGCCGAGACAGCCATCACGGTCGAGCAGCGGGGCGGGATCGGCTTCGGGCTGATCGCCAGGACCGTCTTCCGGTCCTACCCGAAACGGGCCGTGCTGGGCTTCTCGCTCTTCATCGGGCAGGCGTTCCTCTACAACGCCGTCACCTTCGGCTTCGGCTCGATCCTCGTCACGTTCTTCGACGTGTCAAGCGGCGCCACCGGCTACTACTTCGCCGTCATCGCCTCCTGCAACTTCCTCGGACCGCTTCTGCTCAGCCGGTTCTTCGACACCGTCGGACGCAAACCCATGATCGCCGGGACGTACATCCTCTCCGGCGTCCTGCTCCTGGTCACCGCGTGGTTCTTCAACAGCGGGTGGCTCTCGGCCGTCACCATGACCGCGTGCTGGTGCGTCGTGCTGTTCTTCGCGTCCGCCGGTGCCAGCTCCGCCTACCTGACCGTCAGTGAGATCTTCCCGATGGAGACCCGCGCGATGGCCATCGCGTTCTTCTACGCCATCGGCACCGCCGCCGGCGGAATCTCCGGGCCCCTCGTCTTCTCCAACCTCACGGAGAGCGGCGTGGTGGCCGACACCGCGCTGGCCTTCTGTATCGGGGCCGTGCTCATGATCGCGGCCGGGCTGGTGGCCTGCTTCTTCGCCGTAGCGGCGGAGGGCCGGTCCCTTGAGGACATCGCCGCACCGCTGAGCGCCCGAAAGGATGCGGGCGGAGGCGGGACGAAGCCCTCGGCCGCGCCGTCGGGCGAACCCGGCTGACGCACTCGAATGGAGCAGCCGCCGGAGCATGGCAAACTTGGCGGGGGCGTTCGGCCCGCAGTGCGGCGGCTTCGCGCAGAAGCCCGCGGCCGGACCTTTCAGTCCCGTGGATGTCAGTCCTCGTGAGTCCGGCTCGGCGGCGCGCCACGGTCGCCGGGAGAATCCGGCGGCACAAGCAACAGAGGAACGGCAATGACGGTGACAGAGGACGGCCCCGAGCTCGGTACCGAGGAGCTCGTGCCCGGGACCGAGGAGTTCGGGCCCGGCATCGACCCGCAGCGGCTGGCCGTCTGCCTGAGCGTGCTCGACGAGCTGGACGCCATCGAGGTCGACCACCCGGACGCCATCGCGGTGCGCCGCGCCACGGCCGGTATCTACCGGACCGTGAAGCAGCGCCGCCGCCAGGAGCGCCGGGCCGCGAAGACCGCGCACGACAAGGCCGTCACCGAGGCCACCGCGACCGGTTCGGCCGAGCGCATCGACGACGAGACCCAGGGCGTCCTGCCGTCCTCCTCGGCCGCCGCGGAGATCGCGGGCGTCCTCCAGCGCCCCAGGTCCTGCTACATCTGCAAGACGCGGTACGTCGAGGTCGACGCGTTCTACCACCAGCTCTGCCAGTCGTGCGCCCGGGAGAACCGCTCCCGCCGTGACGCGCGCACCGACCTGACCGGCCGCCGGGCGCTGCTCACCGGCGGCCGCGCCAAGATCGGTATGTACATCGCGCTGCGCCTGCTGCGGGACGGCGCGCACACCACGATCACCACCCGCTTCCCCAACGACGCGATCCGCCGCTTCAAGGCGATGGAGGACAGCGACGAGTGGATCCACCGGCTGAAGATCGTCGGCATCGATCTCCGTGACCCCGCGCAGGTCGTCGCGCTCGCCGACTCCGTGGCCGCCGAGGGTCCGCTGGACATCCTGATCAACAACGCCGCCCAGACGGTACGCCGCTCACCGCAGGCGTACAGCGAGCTGCTCGGTGCCGAGTCCGCCCCGCTGCCCGCGGGCGAACTCCCCGCCGCCGAGGTGATCGGCACCTTCGGCAGCGGCACGGTCGACCGCGTCGCCGCGCTGCCCGCCCCCCGCAAGGAGGGGCTGAGCGCGCAGGACGTCACCGATCTCGCGCTGGTCACCGGATCCGCCTCGCTCGAACGCATCGCCGCCGGCACCGCCATCGACGCGGGCGGCCTGGTCCCGGACCTGCACCACAGCAACAGCTGGATCCAGACAGTCGACGAGGTCGAGCCGATCGAGCTGCTGGAGGTCCAGCTCTGCAACTCGACCGCGCCGTTCATCCTGATCAGCCGGCTCCGCCCGGCCATGGCCGCGACGGCGTCGACCCACTCCTACGTGGTCAACGTCTCCGCGATGGAGGGCGTGTTCGGCCGCGGCTACAAGGGAGCGGGGCACCCGCACACCAACATGGCCAAGGCCGCGCTGAACATGCTCACCCGCACCAGCGCCCAGGAGATGTTCGAGAAGGACGGCATCCTGATGACCGCCGTCGACACCGGCTGGATCACCGACGAGCGGCCGCACCCCGACAAGATGCGGCTGGCGGAGGAGGGCTTCCACGCCCCGCTCGACCTGGTCGACGGCGCTGCTCGCGTCTACGACCCGATCGTGCGCGGCGAGGAGGGCGAGGCGCTGTACGGCTGCTTCCTCAAGGACTACGCCCCGGCGAACTGGTAGCGGTCAGGAGCAGCGCCCCTCGGACGCTCGCGGACCCGGCCCGGGAACCCTCCCGAGCCGGGTCTTTCGCATATTCGGTGGCTGAAAGTGACCCAGGGCACACGTTCCATCGAGCGTGGCGGCGCTCATTTGGTTACTCTGAGGGGAACGGACGCCACCGAGGGATCCACGAAGATTCCCCGGCCGTCCTGGGACAGGCCTGTCAACCAGGCCGCCGTCCCGCCCCGTACCCGGCGCCACCGCGACCGAAGCTGATCCTTCCCCCGCCCCGGGGGCGGTCGACGTGCCGGTATTGGAGCCGGAGCGTCGGCGACGCCCGGGGTTACGCGACACAAAGGAGTGCGCGGTGACGACACCGGAACTGACGAAGCACGAGAAGCGACCGGCCGAACGGTCGGGAGAGCGGGCCCGCAGGCCCGAGAAGCTCCGGAACATCGAGGTCTGGGCCAGGTCCGCACCGATCCGGCTGGCCGGCTACGAGGACGACCTCGCCGAGCCGCACATCCTGCCCGGCATCGACTGAGCGCCCGCACCACCGAGCTCCGGCCCGCCCCCAGAAACGGGGCGCGGGCCGGAGCTCGGCCGTGTGGCGAGCGGCCCCTTCAGAAGGCGGAGCTCGGCCGTGTGGCGAGCGGCCCCCTCAGAAGGCCGCGCGGGCCACTGCGGCCCCGGCGAACGAGAGGCCGACCCCCGCACCCACGGTGAGCAGCAGATAGCCCGCCGCCAGGGTCAGCCGGCGGGCGGAGTTCAGGGTCAGCAGCTCGTAGGAGAACGTCGACCAGGTCGACAGAGCCCCGCAGAACCCGGTGGCGAGCAGCAGATCGAGCCGGGCGCCCAGCTCCCCGCCGGCCACCGCCTCGGCGACGAAGCCGAGGAGCAGGGCGGCGCCGGCGTTGGCGGCGAAGGTGCCCCACGGAAAGACGCTGTGCAGACGGAACTTCGCGTCGATCCCGAGGTAGTAGCGCAGTGGCGCGCCCACGAGTCCGCCGGCGATGACGAGCAGCCAGTCGGTCATGACGCGCCGTTCTCCGTGACGTAGGAACGCCCGAAGGCGAAGTGGGTGGCGAACGCGCCCGCCGTCACAGCGGCCAGTGCGGCCACCACGGTCAGCACCAGGCAGCCGACGGCGTACCCGGGCTGATCGGTCTCGAACAGCTGCCGGACGTTGTCCGTGTAGTGCGAGAACGAGGTGAACCCGCCGAGCACGCCGGTGCCGAGCAGTGGACTGATCAGCCGGGGAGCGCCGGGGAAGCGCAGCTTCAGGGTGACCATCAGGACGCCCATCAGAAAACAGCCCACCGTGTTGACCAGCAGAATCGTCCAAGGGAAGGCCGAGGCGCCGTTGGGCCAGAGGCGTTCGGCGCCGTACCGGGCGACGGCTCCGGCGGCGCCGCCGACCGCGACGGCGGCCACCACCGACAGCTGCACCCCCGGGTGGTGATCGGGGTGGCTGTGCAGGTGCAGCCTCATCCTGGGTGACATTCCGCGAATCTATGGAGTGGACGGGGGCGGCCGGGGCGCAGCACGCCGGTCCGGCCGAGCCGCGTACCCGGCTGGGTCAATCGGAGAACCCGCAGCGCGACTATCCGATCACGCTGTGCCTTGATGGCATATGTAGGGATGTGCTCCCGGTCCGTCGGGCCGGAGGGTCTCCTCGTTGTCGAGCCGCTGGAGTCAGCCTTGCCCCTCGCCGAGCCGGAAATCGTCCGGCGGCTGGAGAGCCGTCAGCCGTCCGCCTACGTGTTGGCCTCCCTGCGGGGGTTCGGGCAGGTCGACCTCCAGGCCGGGCTCCTGACCGGTGTGGCGATCCTCGTCGCGCTGTGGGTGTCCGGCTGGCAGAACGGCCTCTACGCCACGCTCGGCACCCTGATCGCCACCGCGACCGCCTACGCGCTCGCCGTCGACCGGTCGGGGATCGCGCTCGGACTCCAGGGATACGCGGGCTGCCTCACGGGCATCGCCCTCGTCTCCTCGCTGGGCAACCATCTGTCCACCTATGTGCTGACCGTCTTCGGCGCCATCATGTGCACGCTCCTGATGGCCACCCTGGGCACCTTCCTCAAGCCCTACGGGCTCACCCCCCTCACCGCGCCCTTCTGCCTGGTCTCCGGGGTGATGGTGGTGGGCGCGCCCTCGTTCGAACGGGTCTGGCACGGCGACCCGGCCTCCGTGGCCAGCACCACGACCGGCGAGACCGGGTGGACCTGGACCGCCCTGTGGCACGCGTTCTTCAACAACATCTCGCAGGTCTTCCTGATCGACAGCTGGTACGTCGGGCTGATCATGCTCGTCGGCCTCGCCCTGGCCGGCCTGCGCGTCGTGCTCTACGCGTCGACCGGCAGCGTGCTCGGCATCGTCGCCGCGTGGGTGCTGGGCGCGCCGACAACCCTGATCGCCAACGGCATCTACGGGTACAACGCGGTGCTCGTGGCCATCGCCATCGGTGCGGTCTTCATGGCGAACACGGCCTGGACCGCGGCGTACGCCCTGTTCGGCGCGGCCGCCAGCACCGGGCTCACGGCGTCGCTGACGTCCTTTTTCAAGCCCTTCGGCGGCCACACCTTCACCTGGCCGTTCATTCTCACGACCTGGGCGCTGCTGGCCGCCGTGCCGTTGCTGCCCCGGCTCCGCCGGAGCGACTGACCGCCCCGGCCCCGGACCCCGGGCCCCACGCCCCTAGCCCGCTCAACCCGAGGAAGGTACTGACGATGAACCTCGCCCCTCGCGAGATCGACAAGCTGCTGGTGTACGTGGTGGCCGACCTGGCCCGCAAACGCCAGGAACGCGGCCTCAAGCTCAACTACAGCGAGTCGGTCGCGCTGATCACGGAGGCGATCCTCGAAGCCGCGCGTGACGGCAGGAGCGTCGCGGACTGCATGGAACTGGGCCGCCATGTCGTGGGCGAGCCGGACACCATGCCCGGCGTGCGGGAGATGCTCGGTCTGCTCCAGGTCGAGGCGTCCTTCGTGGACGGTACGAAGCTGGTGTCCTGCCACGACCCGATCGGGGGCTGACCCCGGTGGCCGAGCGCTGCGCGGTCATCGCCGTGTGCGGCCACGAAGCCGCGTACGGGCGTGCGCTGGAGGGACTCGTGGACCCCGGGGTGAGCGTCGTGCCGAGCGGGCGCGAGCTGTTCCGGAGCATCTCCGCGCATTGGCGACGGGGCGCGGAGACCGCGATCGTCCCGATGACGCTCGGCCGGGACCCCGAACTCGTCGCGGACACCGCACGGACCCTGCGCGCGGTGGCCGGAGCCGAACGGGCCACGACCGTGCTCGCCGAGCCGTTCGGCACCGCACAGCACCTCGTCGGCTGGCTGCGCGCGGCGGCGGGACGGGTGTCGGAGGACTCCGCCCTGCTGGTCACGGCCCCTTCCGGCGACCCGTTCGAGGACGCGGAGCTGTACCGGATCGCCGCACTCGTACGCCGCGACGGGCGGCACGCCCTGGTCGAGGTGGCGTTCACCGGCGGGGACCCGGACCCGGCCCGGGGCGTCCGGCGCTGCCGGCTGCTCGGCGCGGAGCGCGTGACGCTGCTTCCGGCCGGGTTCGCGCCGCCCGAGGTCCCAGAGCCCACCGGCCCGGCCGGGCCGGTGGTGGACGCCGCCGGCCCCCTCGTGTCCGCGTCGGCGCTGCGACGGGTGCTGGCCGAGCGGGTGGCCGACGCCCTGCGGCGCCGGCACGAGCACGGCGACGACGGCATCGCGGCCGGGCTGACCGCGGCCGACAACCACGGCCACTCCCACACCCACCCACCGGGCGAGGGACACGACCACGGCCACGGCCATGAACACGGTTCCGGTCACCTACACGATCACGGTCCGGGCCATACGCACCCGCATCAGCACTCGTCCGCCGATGGAGCGGGCCAAGTCATCAGGAGCATCGCATGACGTTCCGTCAGAAGTACCTCTACGGCAAGGACCCCATCGAGATCAACGCGGGCCGACGCACGCTGAAGCTCACCGTGAGCAACACAGGTGACCGTGCGGTGCAGATCGGCTCGCACTACCACTTCTTCGAGGTCAACTCGGCGCTGTCGTTCGACCGCGAGGAAACGCTCGGCATGCACCTCAACATCCCCGCCGGCACCTCCGTGCGCTTCGAGCCCGGGGGCTCGCGCGAGGTCGAGCTGTGCGCGTACGGGGGGACCGGCCGGCTGATCGGCTTCAGCGGACTGCTCAACGGCAGCCTCGCCTCCCACCCCGCACGGGTCGAAGCCGTCCGCAAGGCCATCGAGCAGGGCTTCCAGGGCGCGCAGAGCACCGCCGCCAGGAGCACCGGGGCCGGCGAGCCCGGCTCGAAACCCTCCGCCAAACCCTCCGCCAAGCCCGCCAAGGAAAAGAAGAAGGGTCCGCGCTGATGCCCATCCTGCCGCGCAAGCAGTACACCGACATGTTCGGCCCGACGGTCGGAGACCGCTTCCACCTGGCCGACACCAACCTCGTCGTCGAGGTCGAGAAGGACTACAGCGAGGGCCAGTACGGCGACGAGGTCCTCTACGGCGGCGGCAAGACCATGCGGGACGGCATGGCCTCCGACCCGCAGATCACCGCTGCCCAGGGCGCGCTCGACACCGTCATCACCAACGTCGTGGTCATCGACCCGATGGTCGGCGTGGTCAAGTGCGACATCGGCATCAAGGACGGCTTCATCGTCGGCATCGGCAAGTCCGGCAATCCGCAGACCCAGAACAACGTCGATCCGAACCTGGTCATCGGCGCGGGCACCGAGGCCATCGCGGGGGAGCACCTCATCGCCACCGCGGGCGCCATCGACACCCACGTCCACCTGATCGCCCCGCAACAGGCCGAACAGGCGCTCACCAACGGCATCACCACCCTCATCGGTGGCGGCACCGGACCGACGGACGGCACCAACGGCACCACCTGCACCCCCGGCCCGTTCAACATCGCCAGGTTCCTCCAGGCCGCCGAGGGCTTCCCGGTCAACCTCGGCATCATGGGCAAGGGCAACGGCAGCCTGCCGGAAGCGCTCAACGAGCAGGTCGTGGCGGGCGCCTGCGGCCTCAAGGTGCACGAGGACTGGGGCGCCACCCCGGCCGTCATCGACAACGCCCTGAACGTCGCGGACGCGCACGACGTCCAGGTCTCCATCCACACCGACAGCCTGAACGAGAGCGGCTTCTTCGAGGACACCCGCTCCGCGATCGACGGCCGGGCCATCCACACCTTCCACAGCGAGGGCGCGGGCGGCGGCCACGCCCCCGACATCATGCGGGTCGCCGGAGAGCCGAACATCCTGCCGTCCTCCACCAACCCGACCCTGCCCTACACCAAGAACTCGGTGGACGAGCTCCTGGACATGGTCATGGTCTGCCACCACCTCAGCCACGACATCCCCGAGGACGTGTCCTTCGCGGACAGCCGGGTGAGGGCCGAGACGATCGCCGCCGAGTCCGTGCTGCACGACCTCGGCGTGATCAGCATGTTCTCCTCCGACTCCCAGGCCATGGGCCGGGTCGGGGAGTCCGTCACCCGGGCCTTCCAGACCGCGCACCACTGCAAGGACAAGCTCGGCAGGATGGAGGGCGACTCGGCGCGCAACGACAACCAGCGGGTGCTGCGCTACCTCGCCAAGGTCACCATCAACCCGGCCATCGCCTCCGGCATCGCCGAGCACGTCGGATCGATCGAGAAGGGCAAGATCGCCGACATCGTGCTCTGGCCCATCCACTCCTTCGCGGCCAAGCCGAAGATGGTGATCAAGGGCGGCATCGTCTCCTGGGCCCAGATGGGCGACCCCAACGCCTCACTGCCCACCCCGCAACCGGTCATCTACCGGCCGATGTTCGGCCAGTACGGCAAGGCGCTGCAGGCCACCCACGTCACCTTCATGTCCCAGGCGGGCATCGCCGCCGGTGTCCCCGCCGAACTCGGCCTGGAACGCAAGGTCCTGCCGGTCCGGCGCACCCGCACCATCGGCAAGCACAACATGGTCCGCAACGACGCCCTGCCGGACATCCAGGTCGACCCGGAGACGTTCAAGGTCACGCTCAACGGCAAGGTCGCCACCATCGACCCGGCCGAGACGCTGCCCCTCAACCACCTGTACTTCCTGGTCTAGGGCAGATGTACCGCAACGAGGGCGACAGCGCGGGCCACCCCCCGCCTGCCATGATCGCGGCCGCCACCGGCCTCGGGCCGTTGCTGGTCAGCCTCCAGCTGACCGACTCGGCGTTCCCGAGCGGCTTCTACACGCTGTCGCACAGCCTGGAGGGCTTCGCCCAGGCCGGGGCCGTCGACGCCGCCACCGTGGAGCAACTGCTCCACGACCTGCTGCTGCACGGCGTCGGCCCCGCCGACGCCACGGCGCTCGCGCTCGCCCACCGCGCGACGGCGGCGGGCGACCCGGCGGCCGTCGTCCGGATCGACGAGCACCTCTTCGCGACCAAGCTGGGCCGCGAGATGCGCCAGGCCGCCACCCGGACCGGACGACAGCTGCTGGACCTCGGGCAGGAGGTCTTCGACCGCCCGGAGATCAGCGAATACTTCGGCCGCGTCGTGCGCCGGGAGACTCCCGGCACCCAGGCGGTGGCCGCCGGTCTCATCTACGCGGCGACCGGGGTCCCGGTCCGGCAGGCCGTCGCCTCCGACCTGTTCGCCTTCTGCGTCAGCTTCGCGGGCGCGGCCCTGCGCCTCAGGCTGACCGACCACCGCTCGGCGCAGACACTCCTGCGGGGCGCCGCGCCCGTCATCGAGGAGGCGGTCGAGGCGGCGCTGCGGCGCGAACTCGACGACGTCGGCGCCACCGTCTTCGCCTCGGACATCATGTCGGGCCGTCATGAGCGCGCCGAGGCCCGGCTCTTCGCCAGCTGATATCCACCCCGTCATACACAGGGAGCACCATGGACGACAACGTACTGCGGGTCGGCATCGGCGGACCGGTCGGATCCGGCAAGACGGCGCTCATCGAGGCGCTGGTGCCGATGCTGATCGAGCGCGGGCACCGCCCCGCCGTCATCACCAACGACATCTACACCCAGGAGGACGCCCAGCACGTCCGCCGCACCCTGGCCGGCGTCCTGGAACCGGAACGGGTCGTCGGCGTCGAGACGGGCGCCTGCCCGCACACCGCCGTACGCGACGACCCCACGATGAACCTGGCGGCCGGCGCCGAGATGCTGGAGCGCTTCCCGGACACCGACACGCTGTTCTACGAGTCCGGCGGGGACAACCTCACGCTGACCTTCAGCCCGGCCCTCGTGGACCTCTTCCTCTTCGTGCTGGACACCGCGGAGGGCGAGAAGATGCCCCGTAAGCGCGGCCCCGGCATCACCGAGTCCGATCTGCTCGTCATCAACAAGATCGACATCGCCAAGTACGTGCGCACGGACATCGGCATCATGGAGTCCGACGCCCACCGGGTCCGGGACAACCGCCCCGTCGTCCTCACCGACTGCCTGACCGGTGTCGGTATCGACGACATCGCGGTCTACCTCGAATCGCGCCGCAAGGTGCTGATCTGAGATGACGCTCGCCCCGCACCGGCCACCGGCCGACCGGCTCGCCGAGGAGTACTACGCCGCGGTCCGGGTCCCTCCGGACGTGGCGGCGCTGGCCTCCGTGCCCGACACGCTCGCGCCCGGGTCCCCGGCCAAGGTCGGCATCCTCGACCTGGCCTTCGCCGTGCGGGGCGGGCGCACCGAACTCGTCGAGCGCTACCAGAAGACACCGCTGCAGATCATGCGGCCGCTGTGGATCGACCCGGCGCTGCCCGGCATGAGCTACGTCTACCTGATGGCGACCGGCGGCGGCTACGCCCAGGCCGACCGCTACCGCACGGACTTCCGGTGCGGCCCGGACACCCAGGTCCATCTGACCACCCAGGCCGCCACCAAGGTCTTCCGGATGGAGCACGACTACGCGAGCCAGCGGGTGCACCTGACGGCGGAGGCCGGGAGCTACGTCGAGTACCTGCCGGACCCGCTGATCCCGTTCAAGGACGCGCGCTTCTACCAGCGCACCGAGGTCACGGTGGCGAGCGGCGCCACCGCCGTCGTGGGCGACACCCTCACCGCCGGACGGCTCGCCCGGGGTGAACGCCACGCCTACCGGGTGCTCGCCACGGACCTGCGCATCAGCAGGCCCGACGGCACCCTGCTCGCCCTCGACACCCTGCGCCTGGCCCCCGGCCCTGACAGCGCGGGAGTCCTCGGCCCCGGGGTGTTCGCCGGCCACGACCATGTCGCCTCGCTCTTCGTGGTGACCGACCGCGCGCCCGCCGCCGACGTGGCCGACGCCCTGCACGGGGCGCTGGCCCCGCTCGGTGTCCTGTACGGGGTGAGCGTCCTGCCCCGGGACTGCGGCGCCTGGGTGCGCTTGCTGGACGACAGCCCGATCCGGGTCGCCGCGGCCCATCAGGCCGCCTGGCAGTCCGTGCGCCGACTGCTCACCGGCCATCCGGCCCCCGATCTGCGCAAGACGTAACGCCCTGCCCACCCCCCACGACACCCACGAGGTATCCGCCGATGAACACCGCTCCCGCGCCGATGCCACCCGCGTACGACTCCGGTGACACCGCCTGGCTGCTCGCCTCCACCGCCATGGTGCTGTTGATGACGCCCGGTCTCGCGTTCTTCTACGGCGGCATGGTGCGCACCAAGCACGTGCTGATGATGATCAAGATGAGCTTCGCCGCGCTCGCGTTCGGCACCCTCGTCTGGTGGGTCATCGGATACACCCTCGCCTTCGGCCCCGATGTGGGCGGTGCCGGAGTCATCGGCAACCTCGACCACGTGTTCATGCGCGGCATCGACCTGACGACACTGACCGGGGCGATCCCCACCTACGTCTACAGCACCTTCCAGATGGGCTTCGCCATCATCACGGTGGCGCTGATCAGCGGTTCGATCGCGGACCGCGCCACGATGCGGGGCTGGCTGGTCTTCGTCGTGCTGTGGCTGCTCATCGTCTACATCCCCATCGCGCACTGGGTGTTCGACACGGACGGCTGGATCGTCAGGCACCTCGGCGCCCTCGACTTCGCCGGCGGCCTCCCGGTGGAGCTCAACTCCGGTGTGGCGGGCCTGGCCGTCGCGCTCGTCCTGCGGGCACCGCGCGACTTCGCCCGCCGCGAGGAGCGCCCCAACAACATCCCGCTTGTGGTCATCGGGGTCGGCCTGCTCTGGTTCGGCTGGTTCGGGTTCAACTCCGGCTCGGCGCTGAGTGACCAGGGCGCCGCGGCCGCGGCCTTCATCAACACCCAGCTCGGGGCCGCGGGCGCAATGGTCACGTGGCCGCTGGTGGAGAAGTGGCGCACCGGCCGGGTCACCACGATGGGCGTCGTCTCGTCCGCCGTCGCGGGCATGGTCGCCATCACCCCGGCCTGCGGTGAGATCAACACGCTGGGCGCGGTCATCACCGGCCTCGTCGTCGGCGCGGTCTGCGCGTTCGCGATCACCCTGAAGTTCCGCTTCAACGTGGACGACACGCTCGACGTGGTGGGCGTGCACGGTGTCGGCGGTCTGATCGGCCTGATCATGGTCGGCCTGTTCGCCACCGCGCGCATCAGCGGCAAGGAGGGCCTCTTCTACGGGGGCGGCTGGGGGCTGCTGGGCAAGCAGCTCGTCGCGGTCGTCGCCGTGATCGCCTTCTCCTTCATCCTGACCTGGCTCATCGCCAAGGCCGTCGACCTGACCGTCGGTTTCCGCGCCGAGGAGGAGTACGACCGGGTTCCCGGTGAGGAGCAGGAGCGGGCATACGACTTCCAGACCGCCGAGCGCCTCGGCGCGCTGATCCCCGACAAGCCGGTGGCCAGCGACGACGAACTCGTCAAGCAGATCAGCACCCTGCTGCGGGCCCGTCGGCAGGAGAAGTAGCCGACGGGAGGCGGGGGCGGACGCCGGAGGCCCGGCCCGCCCCGCTCTCCCCCCGAGTCATCCGATGGATGCGGGAGAGAAGTTGTGAGTTGCTGCCCGTTGGGGGTGCATGAGTGAGGTGGGGTGCGCGCAGTGCCAGACAGTGGGTCCAAGGCCCACTCCTGCTCACTGAGTAGGAACGGTACGACCCCGAGATCATCTGGTGCGACATCGGCGGCGACAACGACAGCCACCGGGTGCTCGCCGAGTACTTCAACCACGCCAAGAACCGGGCCCGGCCGATCGACGTGAGCGTCAACGACCGCTCCGGAATCGGTTCGCACGACTTCACCACGCCCGAGTACACGACGTACGACCAGATCGTCACCGCCAAGTGGGAGTCCAGCCGGGGCGTCGACCCGTACAGCTACAACGCGCAGACGCCGGACGAGAAGTACATGACGGCAGAGGAGATCGTGCACTCGCTCGTCGACATCGTCTCCAAGAACGGCAATTTCCAGTTGGACATCAAGCCGAAGGCCGACGGCACCATTCCCGACATCATGCAGCGCAGGGCAGGCTGCGGGAGACGGGAGAGTGGCTCAAGACCAACGGAGAGGCGATCTACGACACCACGTACTGGTCCCGGATGCCGCAGCTGGGCGAGGACCTGCGGTTCACCGTCCGGCCGGACCGGGCGTTCTACATCCACTCGCTGGTCCGGCCCGGCGCGACCCTGACGGTCAAGGCCCCCCCGTGCCCGTCCGCAGCGGTGACCGGATCACGCTGCTCGGGTACGACCGGCCGCTGAGCTGGCGCACGACCGGTGACGCGCTGGTGATCGACGTACCGGCGGCGGCCCGCAGGACAGGCGAGCACGCCTGGGTGTTCATGATCGGCTGGAAGGGCTGACCGGCCCGGGGCGGGGCACCGGGCGCATGAACTCCCGCACGTAGGTGCGGTGCCACCAGTGCCCGGTGGCCCGCAGTTCGCGCCAGTTCGTGTACCGGTAGCGGTACACCCTGGCGCGGACGTGCTCCGGCGGCGCATCCGGGAACGGGTTGTGCCGCAGCAGCCGCAGCGTGTCCCGGTCGTTCTCCAGCAGCCGCTGGACGAACGGCCCGAACCAGGGGCGGGCATAGGCGGGCGAGAGTGCGGCGAACCACATCATCCAGTCGAGCCGCAGGTGGTACGGGGCGAACTGGCGCGGCAGCCGCCGCGGATCTCCGGGCTTCCCGCGGAATCCGTACTCCCGCCAGACCGTGTCAGGACCAACGGTCCGCTCGTCCGTCCCCTCCACCACCACCTCCAGCCGGACCCGGCTGATGCTGCCGAAAGCGCCGTAGGTGTTGACCAGGTGCAGCGGGTCGAAGGAGCGGTTCATCGCCTGGCGGCGCGAGACCAGATTGCGGGCCGGGCGGTAACTGAGAAACAGGACCAGGGCGGTGACGGCGAAGACCACCACCTCGTACCAGAGGGGCGCGGCGGACTGCGCGGGCGGCGCGGCCGCCGGGGACCAGTCGACGGCCGACAGGGCGAGCGCGATCGTCAGCCAGTTGAGCCAGGCGAAGTTCCCCGACAGCACCAGCCACAGCTGGGTGAGGACCATCAGACCCGCCGCCGTGCCCGCCACCGGCTGCGGGGTGAAGAGCAGGACCGGGAGCAGCAGTTGGGTCACATGGTTGGCCGCCACCTCGGCCCGGTGCAGCGGCCGTGGCAGATGGTGGAAGAACCAGCTCAGCGGTCCGGGCATCGGCTGGGTCTCGTGGTGGAAGTACAGACACGTCAGCCCACGCCAGCACTCGTCGCCGCGGATCTTGATCATCCCGGCCCCGAACTCGACCCGGAACAGCACCCAGCGCAGCAGCCACAGCACCAGCACCGGCGGAGCGGTGTGCCCGTTGCCGAGGAAGACGGCGAGGAAACCGGTCTCCAGCAGCAGCGACTCCCAGCCGAAGCCGTACCAGACGTCCCCGACCTGGACGATCGACAGGTACAGCGCCCAGGGCAGGGCCCACAGCAGCATCGCCGCCCACAGCGGCAGCCGAGCGTCCGCGCCCGCGATCAGGGCGACGGAGAGCGCGCAGCCGGTCCAGGCGACCAGCGCGAAGAACCGGTCGGAGTAATGGAGCCGGAAGAGCCCGGGGGCGGTGCGCCAGTCGGTGCGCCGGAGCAGCGCGGGGACGGGCAGCATGCCGCGTTCACCGGTCAGCGCCCGGAACTGGAGCGCGGCGGTGAGGAAGGCGGTCAGATAGATGACGGCGAGCGCCCGCTGAAAGATCAGCCGGCTGAGCCAGTACCCGTCTGCGGTGAACCACTCCATCGCCCCCAGTATCGGCCCCGCGGCTCCTTTCGGCGGGTCAGTTCGGCTTCTGGCGCGCCTGCGTGACGATCCGGCGCAGGGTGCGGCCGAGCCTGCGCGCGTACCAGCGCTGGGCCACCGGTACGAGCGGACCGGCGAGCCGGGCGTACCAGCGGGCCGGGCGGCTGAACGCCATGACGGTGAACGACACCGTCCCGTCGTCGGCCAGGTCGACCACGAAGGACTCCTCACCGCACTCGGGGTGCCGGGGCAGCGTCCCGTAGGCGAAGCCGATGCGCTGAGTCCCGTACTCGGTCCAGATGACCTGGCAGGGCACGGAGAACGAGACCGGGCCGGCCCCGAGGGACACCCGAACAGCTCCACCGGGCTCGGCGCGTGGTGCCGACGCCTCGACCCCGGCGCCGGAGGCCCGGTGCATACGGAACTCGGTGACGGCCGCCCCCGCGGCCTCGAAGTCCGCGCGGCCGCGGCCGACCCGGTTCCGGTGGTGCAGGTGGTGGTAGCCGTCGGGGAGCGGGCCGAGACGGGTGGCGCCCGCCTCGGGGTAGGTCAGCGTGCTCATACGATGCGTCCTTCGCGGTCGGTGCGGTCGCGGAGCCGCTTCCAGGCGAGCACCGAGCAGAGCGCGAAGCCCAGCGCGTTGCCCACGCCGTGGGTGGCGGCCATCCAGGTCAGGGTGGGGTGGGGCAGTCCGGTGGCCTCGCCCAGCGCCCAGCTCAGCGCCAGCGCCATGGTCACCGCGAGCACGCCGGCCGAGGTGCCGAGCAGCAGCCGGGTGGCCCGGTCGCGGCCCGTGCGGATCCGTCGCCAGGTCAGCAGGGCGGTGGCCCACATCCCCGCCGTCAGCACGACCGCGCCGGCGAGCTCGGCCCACTCCCCGACGAAGTAGCCGATCAGGACGAGCAGGGTGCCGAGCGGCACGCTCAGTGCCGCGAACCGGCCCGCCGGGCTGTCCACGAGCCGGCAGAGCAGTCCGGAGACCAGAGCGGCGGCGAACCCGGCGAAGTGGAAGTGCGGCACGGTCAGCGCCAGGATGCCGGGGCCGAATCCGAACAGCGTGCTGCCGGAGCGCTCAGCGACCAGCGCGGTGGCGGCGATCGCGGGCGTCACCAGGGCGGTGAGCAGCGCGATCTCGGCCGGTGCCGTACGCGGGGCGCGAATCGGTGCGGAGCGGCGGACGAGCCGGGCCAGTGCGTGCAGCGCGAGGAGCGCGGCCCCGAGTGCGTAGCAGAGAGCGAGGGCCGTGGCGGCTGGGCCGCGCGGCAGCCAGAGGGAGACGGCTCCGGGCACGGCGAAGGCCGGCCACAGCCGCCGGATCCGGTCGAGCTCCGGTACGTTCGCCAGCCGCAGCCCGGCCGGCACGATCACCAGCATGCCGAGCATCACGATCAGGCCGACCAGCACAGACATGACCCACCCCCTTGTTGAACACGTTCAACTGCTCGCCGTGCCAACTCTAGAGACTTTCTTGAACGTGTTCAAGGGGGTGGTTCCGGCATCGTCCCGCTACCGCGTCCGTGGTCCGCCCCCGGCTTGCGGGGCGGGGGCAACTGCGGCAGACATGAGGGGACCACTCGGGACCGGTGAACCGGCAGGAGACCTCTTCGTGCGCTCACCCATACGCCTGCGCCGCGCCGCGGGCGCCACCCTGTCCGCCGGGATACTCCTCGCCGCGGGCTGCGCACAGGGCACCCACGGCAGCAGCAACGGAACCAAGGGGACGGCCGACGTCCGGGCGGTCCTGCTCCAGCCGGCCGTGTCGCGGGGACCGGACCCCTTCACCGCGTCGACGGCCCGGCAGTCCGGTGCGGCGCCGACGCCCTCGCGCACCGGCGCCCCGAAGCCCCCCGGCTCCGGTGGCGGCGCTGTCCACGAGATCATCGGCGCCACCCCCGGCCTCTACGGCGGCATCCGGTCCGTGGCCTCCTGCGATGTCGAAAAGCAGATCCGGCTGCTCGCCGCCGACCCCGCCAAGGGGGTGGCGTTCGCGCACGCGGCGGGCATCGCCGCGGCCGGGGTCCCCGAGTTCCTGCGCGCACTGACCCCGGTCCTGCTGCGCGCCGACACCCGGGTCGCCGACCACGGCTTCGACGGGGGATCCGTGACCACGTTCCAGTCCGTGCTCCAGGCGGGTACCGCCGTACTGGCCGACAGCTACGGGCTTCCGAGGGTGAGGTGTGCCTGTGGGAACCCGCTGACCGCGCCGGACGGCGCACGCGCGCCGGCCGGCCGGGCGGGGGAGTGGGCCGGTTACGACCCGGCGCGCATCGTCGCCGTCGGGCCGGCCCCGCGCGAGGTCTCGGGCCTGGTGATCGTCGACGTCGTGAACGACGCCTGGATCGAGCGGCGGACCGGGGACGAGGGCGCCCGGGACCGCACCCCCCGGGTGCCGCCGCCGTACGACCCGGACGCCGATATCACCGGACCGCTGCCGAAGGTGCCGCCCGGGGAGCCGGCGGACTGCCCCACTCCCCGCGTCCCGACTCCGCCGGGGGAGGAGGCCGCGGTGACCGCGAGCCCCTCGGGGGCCCCGGAAGCCGGCCGGGCGGAGCCGCACTGTCCGACCGGTCTGCCCTCGGACGACGCCACCGAGCCCCCGGATCTCCCGACCGACGAGCCGACCGGTACCCCGGCGGAGCCGGACGATCCGCCAGGAGAGCAGGTGCCGTCGATGACGCAGGAGCCGCAGACCGCCATCCAGCTGCCGTGGCCGGACGGCGACGGTGAGGCCGCGGAGTCCGTCACCGGGTGAGCCCGGCGCTGTCGCGCATATGGTCCAGACCTATTGACGGAAGGTCTGGACCACTTTAGCGTGTGCCGCGTTGTGGCGGCCGGGATGCCAGGAGCTCTGACTTGTCAGGATCATGGCAATTTCGGCTTCTCTGGTCTCCACCCCACGAAGGGAACCGGAAATGTTCGGTCGGACATCACGTCTGCTGGGCGTCGGCATCGCGGCGGCATGCGTCGTACAGATGCTGGTCGCGGCGACGCCGAGCTCCGCGCAGGACGACACCTGCGCCGTCAAGTCGAAGCCCGCCGGCAAGGTGCTCCAGGGGTACTGGGAGAACTGGGACGGCGCGTCCAACGGGGTACACCCGCCGCTGGGCTGGATCCCCGTCACAGACAGCCGCATCACGCAGCACGGCTACAACGTGATCAACGCGGCCTTCCCGGTGATCCTCTCCGACGGCACCGTCCTGTGGGAGGACGGGATGGACTCGACCGTCAAGGTCCCCACCCCGGCCGAGATGTGCCAGGCGAAGGCGTCCGGACTCACCACCCTGATGTCCATCGGCGGCGCTGCGGCCGGGATCGACCTCAGCTCCAGCGCGGTGGCCGACCGCTTCGTCGAGACGGTGGTGCCGATCCTCAAGAAGTACAACTTCGACGGCATCGACATCGACATCGAGACCGGCCTGAGCGGCAGCGGCGACATCAACCAGCTGTCGGCCTCGCAGTCCAACCTGATCCGCATCATCGACGGGGTACTGGCCGAGATGCCGTCGAACTTCGGTCTGACGATGGCCCCCGAGACGGCCTACGTCACCGGCGGCAGCGTCACCTACGGCTCGATCTGGGGCGCGTACCTGCCCATCGTGAAGAAGTACGCGGACAACGGCCGGCTCTGGTGGCTGAACATGCAGTACTACAACGGCAGCATGTACGGCTGCTCCGGCGACTCGTACGAGGCCGGCACCGTCGAGGGGTTCACCGCGCAGACGGACTGTCTCGACAAGGGACTCGTCATCCAGGGCACCACCGTCAAGGTGCCCTACGACAAGCAGGTCCCGGGACTGCCCGCCCAGCCGGGCGCGGGCGGCGGCTACATGGCGCCGGGGCTGGTGTCCCAGGCTTGGAACCACTACGGAGGCAGCCTGAAGGGCCTGATGGACTGGTCGCTGAACTGGGACGGGTCCAAGAGCTGGACCTTCGGTGACAACGTCAAGGCGTTGCAGGGGCGCTGACCGCTCCGGCCCCGCGACGGCTGGCGGCCCCGGAGGGATCTCCCGTGCGGAGACCTTCCGGGGCCGTCGGCCGTGCTGTCAGTTGCGGGGCTCCGAGGCGTCGAGCATGGCGTCGCGCTCCACGACCTTGACCCGCTCGCGGCCCTGCTCCGCGCCGAGGGCGCGCTCGTGGGCGTCCAGGCGGTACCAGCCCTCACGGGTGGTGTAGCGGACGCCCCGGGCCCGCAGGAACTCGGTGACGGCCTCCGGCTCGGGCTGCGCCGGAGCGGGCAGCCGGCCGGTGGTGTGGTCCTCCAGCAGGCAGGCGACGGTCTCGTTGGCGTCGCCCTTGGTGTGGCCGATCAGGCCGATCGGGCCCCGCTTGATCCAGCCGGTGACATACACCGAGTCCATCGGCTCGTCACCGGCCAGGACCCGCCCGGCGGCGTGCGGAACGGTGCCGGACGCGACGTCGAAGGGGAGCTTGGACAGCTCCTGCGAGTAGTAGCCGACCGCGCGGTAGACGCTTCGCACGTCCCAGTCGTTGAAGTGGCCGGTGCCGCGCACGTTTCCGGTGCCGTCCAGCTCGGTGCGCTCGGTGCGCAGACCGACGACCCGGCCGTCCTCGCCGAGGATCTCGACCGGGGACTCGAAGAAGTGCAGGAAGAGCTTGTGCGGCCGGTCGCCGACGTCGCGGATCGCCCAGTTCTCCAGCGTGGAGGCGACCATGTTGGCCTGCTTGTTGCCGCGCCGGGTCTCGATCGAGCCCTGGTCGTAGTCGATGTCCTCGGGATTGACGATGACCTCGATGTTGGGCGAGTGGTCCAGCTCGCGCAGCTCCATCGGGCTGAACTTGGCCTGGGCCGGACCGCGCCGCCCGAAGACGTGTACCTCCAGCGCCTTGTTGGCCTTGAGGCCCTCGTAGACATTGGCGGGGATCTCGGTCGGCAGCAGCTCGTCGCCGGTCTTGGCGAGCATCCGGGCCACGTCGAGGGCCACGTTGCCGACGCCCAGGACCGCGACCTTCTCGGCCTCCAGCGGCCAGGTGCGCGCCACGTCCGGGTGGCCGTCGTACCAGGAGACGAAGGCGGCGGCCCCGTGCGAGCCGTCCAGCTCGCTGCCGGGTATGTCCAGGGCCCGGTCCGCGTCGGCACCGGTGGAGAAGATCACGGCGTCGTAGAAGGACCGCAGCTCGTCCAGGCCGATGTCGTTCGGGTAGTCGACATTGCCGAACAGCCGCAGCTGCGGCTTGTCCAGGACCTGGTGCAGCGCCTGCACGATGCCCTTGATCCGGGGATGGTCCGGCGCCACGCCGTAGCGGATCAGGCCGAAGGGGGCGGGCATCCGCTCGAACAGGTCGATGGACACGCCCGGCGCTGCGGCGGCCTCGGATTTGAGCAGCGCGTCCGCTGCGTAGATTCCGGCGGGACCGGCTCCGACGATGGCTACGCGGACGGGGCGTGTCATGGAGGGCTGTTCCTTAGAACGGGCGAACGATACGAACGGACGAACAACGGACGTACAAAGAGCGAACACGGACAGGCCGCATCTTGGTAAGGCTTGGCTTAGTTCACCCCCGCACACGTTAGCCGTTGCCCGCGACCGGTTTCGGGGCGGGTCGGCGTTCTGCGGGGGGTATCCGGTGCTCCCGGACGGGGCTCCTCGCGCCGATTCCTTGGGGTGTCGGCCTGCGGGCCTGCCCGGGGAATGTGTCCCATCGCATGTTCAACTGGTGGACAGCTCGCTCGAAGAATCGGACAAATGGTGGCAGAGTGGCGCGTATGGATGATCGGGTAGCGGGTGCCCTGTCACTCCCGGACGACTGGCCCGCCCACCCGGACCTCAGTCTCGCCCTGAACCGTATGGGCAGCTTCGACTGGGACCTCGACAGTGGCCTCATGCACATGGACGAGCCCGCCCTGAACGTGTTCGACCTGCGGGCCGACGAGTACGACGACCGGCCGGAGTCGCTCGCCGTGCGGGTGCCCCCGGACGAGGGGGTGCGGCTGGACGCAATGGTCGCGCAGGCACTCAAGAGCGGGCGGAGCGACTACGGGGCGTACTTCCGCAGTCTGCGCCGCGACGGGAGCCTGCGCTGGACCCACACCCAGGGCTTCGTCCAGCGCGACGCGACCGGGCGGCCCCGCCGGATCATCGGCATCGTCCGGGACGCCACTCAGGAGCTGGCCGACTCCACCGCCCGCCGCGAGCTTGACCGGGAGCGCAGGCGCCGGACCAGCCTGGTGGAGGCCACCACGGCCGCGCTGGCGCACGCCCGTACCGTCCGGGACGTCACCGACGTGCTCAAGGACTCCCAGGGGCTCGCGCACCTGGGCGCGACGAGCCTGGTCATGGGCTTGATAGAGGCCGGGCGCATCCATCTGGTGGCGGACGGGCCGGAGGGCTCCTTCGTGCCGGGCACGCGCTACACCCGGACGGACGAGCCGTACCCGATGAGCGAGGTCGTGCGCACGCTCGCCCCCCGCTTCATCGAGTCCGCGAAGGACTTCGCGGACTCGTACCCGATCCTGTGGCCCCACATCAGCCATCTCGGCATCACCTCCGCGGCCTATCTGCCGCTGATCGCCCAGGCCCGCCCGATCGGCGCGCTCGGGCTGCTCTACAGCGACAAGGGCGGCTTCACCGGCGACGAACGCAATCTGCTCGTCGCCCTCGGCAGCTCCATCGCCCAGAGCCTGCAGCGCGCCATGCTCTACGAGCAGGAGCACGACCTCGCAGAGGGGCTCCAGCAGGCCATGCTGCCGCGCCGGATTCCCGAGGTGCCCGGCGCGCAGACCGCCGTCCGTTACCGCTCGGCCCGCCTCGGCCGGGACATCGGCGGCGACTGGTACGACGTCATCCCGCTGCCCGGCGGCAGGGTGGGCGCCGTCATCGGTGACGTACAGGGGCACGACACCCACGCCGCGGCCGTCATGGGGCAGCTGCGCATCGTGCTGCGGGCCTACGCCGCCGAGGGCCACAGCCCGGCGACGGTGATGGCACGGGCCTCCGTCTTCCTGCACGAGCTGGACACCGACCGCTTCGCGACGTGCATGTACGCCGAGGCCGACCTGACCACCGGGGTCGTGCAGCTGGTCCGGGCCGGTCACGTCGACCCGCTGATCCGGGAGGCCGACGGGACCTGCCGCAAGGTGCCCGTCGAGGGTGGACTGCCGCTGGGGCTCTCCGCGATGTTCGGGCGGCTGGAGTACCCCGTCAGTACCGTCGAGCTGGATCCAGGGCAGACCATGGTGCTGTTCACCGACGGTCTGGTGGAGCTGCCCGGAGCGGACCTCGACGAGGGCATGCAACTGCTGGCCGACATGGTCGGGAACGGTCCGAAGGACCTTCAGGAACTGGCCGACCGGCTCTGCGAATGGGTCGACCGGCGCGGCGGCGAGGACGATGTCGCCGTACTGCTGCTGCGGCGCAGGGCCGCCCACGCGCCGCAGCCCGGCGGCCGGCTCCAGCAGCACGTGGCGCAGAACGACCCCGAGGCGCTGAGTTCGGCACGCCACATGATCCGTGCGGCGGTGCGGGCCTGGGGTGCGAAGGACCGGGCCGACGAGGTCGAGCTGGCCGCCGACGAGCTGACCACCAACGCGCTGATGCACACCGACGGCGGCGCGATCGTCACCATCCGGGTGCTCACCGGGTCCGGACGGCGGCTCCGGGTCGACGTCGAGGACCGGTCGAGTGCGCTGCCGCGCCGCCGGGACGCGGGCGAATCGGGGGTGTCGGGCCGGGGGCTGATGCTCGTGGACCAGCTCGCGGACGCCTGGGGCGTCGAGTCCCGGGGTACCGGCAAGTGCGTCTGGTGCGAATTCAGCATTCCGCCACGCGACTGAGCCGCCGACCAACGCAGCCGGTCGACGGAAATGAACACTACTGGAAAGTAACAGAACGTAACAAGTCTGTACTTGACCGTAACCGACCGAGAGAGATTGACTGGATTTCGTGATTTCCGTCAGTCTTTGTCTTCGATGACATGAGGACCCGTTGGGCACTGAGCTACTGGCACCTCTCGATCTGGCCTTCTGGCACCTTGAGTCCGATGCCCATCCCATGCACCTCGGCGCGCTCGCCGTCTTCTCCCCGGACGGCGGCCCCTCGCCCGGCCCGGACGTCCTGCTGGAGCTGCTCGGCGCCAGGGCCGCCGCGATCCCCCGGCTGCGGATGCGGGTGCGCGACGTACTGCTGCCGGTCGGCGGCGCGGCCTGGTCGGTGGACAAGGACTTCGACGTCCACCGGCACGTCAGGCGGGTGGAGCTGCCCGGGACGGAGGCCGGCGGCGAGGACGCGTTCATGGCGGCGGCGACCCGGCTCGCCGGCGAACTGATGGAGCAGCCGCTGCGCAGGGGGCTGCCGCCCTGGCAGATGTACGTGATCGGCGGCGCCGCCGACGGCCCGTTCGCCGTCCTGGTCAAGCTCCATCACGCGCTCGCCGACGGGATGCGCGCGGTCGCCATCGGGGCCGGGATCTTCGACGAGATCGCCTCCGTCGCGGGCCGCGGCCGGACCGGGGCGCCGGCCGGCCGTGCCGGACCGGTACCGCCGCGCTCCTGGACGCCCGGCCCGCGCCAGGTCGCCGGTCTCGCGCTCGGCCGGATCGAGGGCCTCGGCCGG